>CAYUOY010000128.1:0-11775 GCA_964446495.1 uncultured Woeseiaceae bacterium
GGTGTTGCCGGATCGTTGTCCGCAAAAGGGTGTAGAGAGCAGCCAGCCATTGTTGTGGCGAGCGCAATTGCGGTCAGCCGGCGGCCAAAAGAGACGCAATATTTGCTGGGAAACATGATTGACGCGCGCTCCATCATAGTGATCCATGCCTGCCAGCGAGCAGGCGTTGCTGTAATATGTCGTGTTGACGTCGCATTCGCTGCCAAACGCGTCACAATTTCGATGCCAGAGGGCGTTTGAACACGACAATTGCAGGCAGCATTGTCCGCTATCTTATTGAATAAAGTCAAAAATTTAGCGGTTGTTTTTGGCACTTTAGAGCAAATTTTCACGCCGGTGGGAGCCTCCGGCGTATTTATTGATATGGCAATACTCAAAATACTTGAATTTCCGGACCCGAGACTGCGAACACGGGCCAAACCGGTTGAGGTGGTTGACGAGGCACTGCGACAACTCATCGACGACCTGTTTGAGACCATGTATGACGCCCCCGGCATCGGGCTGGCGGCCACGCAGGTGGACATTCACCGACGTCTGCTGGTTGCGGACGTCAGCGCTGAAAAGAGCGATCCACAGGTGCTGATCAACCCGCAGATTCTTGAGCGCGACGGCACCCTGGTGACCGAGGAGGGCTGCCTGTCAGTGCCGGGCTATTACGAAGACGTGGAACGATCAGAGCAGATTCGGGTGCGCTTTCTTGATCGCGAAGGCAACGCCATCGAAAAGGAGATGGAGGGCATGCTTGCCGTGTGTGTACAGCATGAGATTGACCATCTGAATGGCCGGCTTTTCGTTGATTACCTTTCTGAGGCGAAGCGGCAACGAATTCGCAAGCGCTTGCAGAAAGATCGACGCTTACAGGCCGTTGTGTAGTAGCGCAATCGCAGTCCATGAAGAAACCCAACATCCTTTTTGCCGGCACTCCGGAGTTCGCGCTCGCGTCGCTCAAGGCGCTGGTCAGCGCCGACTTCGTACCGCGGGTCGTATTGACGCAACCAGACCGGCCGTCTGGTCGCGGCAAGAAAATGACGGCGAGCCCGGTCAAGGAGTTTGCGAATTCCTGCGACATTCCTGTCTGGCAGCCAGAGACACTAAAAGACCCGGTAGTTGCAGCCGATCTGAGAGCCCTCGAACCCGATTTACTGATTGTGGCCGCGTACGGGTTGTTGCTGCCACAGGCCATTCTCGACGTGCCCCGTTGTGGTTGTTTGAATGTACATGCCTCGCTCTTGCCCCGTTGGCGGGGAGCGGCGCCGATCCAGGCAGCGATATTGAATGGCGACGAGAAGACGGGCATCAGCCTGATGCAGATGGATGCAGGTCTCGATACGGGTCCGGTGTTTGTACGCGAGTCACTGGCCATCGGTGCTGATGAGATGGCGGGTGCGTTGCATGATCGTCTTGCGCTGCTCGGTGGAGAGCTGCTGACCCGGCATCTGACCGCTATCATGGCGGCTGCTCAGGGTGCGGAACCGCAGGATGATGCCGACGCGACTTACGCGGCAAAAATTCGTACGGTGGATGCATGCATGGATTGGACGCTCCCGGCGATTGATTTGCAGCGACGGGTGCGAGCCTACAACCCGGTGCCGGGTGCGCGGTTCGGCCATGGTGGCGAAATGATCAAATGCTGGCAGGCAGATGTTGCAGATATGGATGGCGAACCGACGGGCAAAATTCTCTCGGCCGACAAACACGGCATCGTGGTTGCCTGCGGCCAGGGAAGCCTGCGACTGATGCAGCTGCAAAGACCTGGCAGGCGCCGGGTGACGGCGGCTGAATTTGCATCGCAACTGGGGCAGGCCACTTCATTCGATGGCTGATTCCAGAAAAGGAGCGCGGATTCGTGCTGCCGCTGCGGAAGCAGTGGATGCTGTTCTTGGTCGCGGTCGATCGCTGGATGCTGCATTGGCGGCGGCCGGAAAAAAACTGGATGAGCCCGATCGCGCCCTGTTGCAGGTACTCAGTTACGGTGTGCTGCGCTTTCATTGGCGCCTGCGCACGCAGGCCGCAAAATTTCTCAAACGACCGCTCAAAGCACGAGACAGTGTCATCGACGCACTCCTCATGGTCGGTATCTATCAACTAACCGATACGCGCGTTTCGGATCATGCGGCGGTATCGCTGACCGCTGAGGCGGCGCGAATCCTGCGACGACCGAAACTCGTGCCACTGGTCAATGCCGTGTTGCGAAATTTCCTGCGCGCCGACCGACCCGCAGCGGAGGGCGACGGCGATTCGCTGGTATACAACCATCCACTGTGGCTGATTGAGCGTGTGCGCGAAGACTGGCCCGAGCACTGGCAGGCTGTATTGAACGCCAACAATGAGCGTGCGCCGATGTGGCTGCGAGTCAATCGGCGGCACCAGACCGCAGTGCAATATTTACAGGTTCTTGCGACAGCCCGAGGGGTGGCAACAGAAGCCATTGGGACGATTCCCGCGGGCATGGACCAGGCGATTTGCCTGACCCGTCCGTGGCCGGTTGAAGATTTGCCTGGCTTCTCCGAGGGTCTGGTGTCGGTGCAGGACGGCGCCGCACAGATCGCCGCCCCATGGTTGCTGCAGGGCGGTGGCAGACGGATACTCGATGCCTGCGCCGCTCCTGGCGGTAAAACCGGTCATCTGCTGGAGCTTTCCACTCCGGAGTCGAGCCTCGTGGCGGTGGATGCCGATGCCGATCGGGCCGAAGTCGTCCGTGTGAATTTGCGCCGACTGAGTCTCGACGCGACCGTTCTGGCCGCTGATGCATCAAAACAGGAACAATGGTGGGATGGGGACTTATTTGATCGCATTCTGCTGGATGCGCCCTGCTCGGCAACCGGCGTCATTCGGCGGCATCCGGACATCAAACACTTGCGTCGTAGCACCGATATTGAGGCTGCCGCCGGGCTACAGCTAAGGCTACTTGAATCGCTGTGGCCTTTGCTGGCGGTAGGCGGCAGGCTTTTATACGTAACCTGCTCGGTGCTGAAACAGGAAAACGATGCCATCGTCACTCAATTCAAGGCTCGCCACGATGATGTGTCCGATAAAGCTGTGTTGCCAAATAACAACATCCGCGATCTAATGGTGGCCACGTCGCAAGGTTTTCAGGTGTTGCCGGGAACCCGAATGCTCGACGGCTTCTATTTTGCCTGCCTGGAAAAAGCCTGAACAACTGATAATGACACGACGATCTAACATCGGAATTCACAGCCTGCTTGTGGCGAGCATGCTGGTCTTCGTGTCCTATGCTTTTGCTCAGGATGATGCGGATCGGCGTGGCTACTTTAACGTTCGCTCGGCCAGTACCCAGCTGGTCGATGGTGTACAGGAGCTCGACGCTCGGTTACAGCTCATTCTCAGCGCAGATGCACTGACGGCGCTCGACAGTGGTGTGCCACTGACGATTGAGCTGAACATCGATATCATTCGTGTACGCCGTTTCATGCCGGATGCGGTCGATGCCGAACTGATTTTGCAATATGAGCTCGAATACCGACCTTTAAGTCAACGCTATATTGTCCGCAACCTGAACAGCGGCGAGCAGGACTCTTTCGCGACCTTGTTTTCCGCGTTGAACAACCTGGGGCGAATTCAGAGCCTGCCAATTCTCGACGATTCATTGCTCGATCCGGAAGCCAGATTCCGGATTCGACTGCGGGCCCTGCTTAGCACACGACAGTATTCTGCGCCGCTGCGTTTACTGTTTTTCTGGCGTGATCAGTGGCAACTAAAGAGTGACTGGTACGAATGGCAGCTCGAACGGTAAGACGTTTCCTGTATGGGACCATCGGCGTCATAGGCGTCGGTCTGGCCATTGCCGCGTTGTATCTGTTAAGTCGAACGGCGCAGAATTCAGCCGATTTCGACCGACTTGGAAACACTATACTGCTGGTGAACGTTGCCGGTGTCTTCGTCTTGCTGTTGCTCCTGGTTGGCAACCTCGCGCGGCTGTTCCGAGACTATCGCAACAATGTGCCAGGCTCGAAATTGAAGGCCCGCATGGTCGGCATGTCGGTCGGCCTGGCCGTTGTGCCACTGCTGATCGTCTTCTATTTTTCCATGCAGTTCATCAATCGTGGCATCGATTCCTGGTTCAATGTCGAAGTAGAAGCCGGACTCAATGATGCGCTGGCGTTAAGCCGTGCCGCGTTGGAATTGCAGATGCGGGATCAATTGCGGGCCACCGTACGGATCACCACTCGGCTGCACGGCAAGAGTGGCCACAATCTGATCGTCGAACTCGGCAAGGTGCGAGAGGAGAGTGGTGCTGCCGAGATCACGCTCTTTGGTCGTAATAGCCAGATCATCGCCACCAGTTCAGATCAACTGGCCGGCAGTATGCCCTCGCCCCCGAGGGAAGAGGTGTTGTTGCAGGTGCGACAGAATCGCCCTTACGTCAGCCTCGATCCGCTTGACGGGGACCGCTATGAAATTCGCACGGCTGTCCCGTTAATGGACCCCCATCGACCCCAGGTACTCGGTCTCATCCGAGTTCGTTTCCCGGTTGGGGAAAGAATCGGTCGCATGGTGAATAATGTTGATTCATCCTACGTGGAGTACAAGCGCGTCATCTTCCTGCGAGATCCATTGAAACGAACTTTTTCGCTGACGCTGACCGTTGTCCTCATGATTTCCTTGCTCGCTTCAGTCTACGGCGCGTTTATTCTTTCTCGTCGCCTGGTGGCGCCAATTCAGGATTTGGTCGCCGGAACCCGTGCGGTGGCGAAAGGTGACTTCGATACACGTTTACCGACGCCCTCGCGGGATGAAATAGGTTTCCTCGTCGATTCCTTCAATGACATGACGCAGCGCCTGTCGAGCGCACGACGCCAGGCCAGTCTCAGTCAGGCGCAGGTAGAGGCTGAAAGGGCCAACCTGGAAGTCATTCTCGCGCGCTTGTCGACGGGTGTCATCGCGCTGGAATCCGACTTGCGAATACGAACGGCAAATCAGGCCGCGGGCGCGATCCTGAACATCGACATAGAAAACAATGTGGGCAAGCTCTTGCCGGATATCGCGGTTGGCGCCCCGCTGCTCGGCCAACTGGTTGACGTCACACAAATGCATCTGGCGAAAGGCGAAACCGAATGGCGCGAACAGATTGTGTTACGCGGCGAGGTTGGACGGCGCGTACTGACCTGTGCTTGTACGACACTGCCGGGAGATGATGCTCATGAAGCCGGTTACGTGGTCGTATTTGACGACATCACGGCGTTATTGCAAGCGCAGCGCGATGCGGCCTGGGGCGAGGTTGCGCGGCGTCTGGCACACGAAATCAAAAACCCGTTGACGCCGATCCAGCTGTCGGCCGAGCGCCTGCGACGCAAATACCTGAACACGATGTCGCCCGAAGATGGCCAGATACTGGACCGCGCAACGCATACCATTGTCCAGCAGGTTGAGGCGATGAAAGAAATGGTGAATGCGTTTAGCGATTATGCGCGCGCTCCCGATATGGACATGAGCGAGTTCAGTCTCAGCAGCCTCATCCACGAAGTGGTTGATTTGTATCGTGCGCAGGAGAGCGAAGTTGAAATACGCCTGACCCTTGATCCCTCGTTAGCGAACATAGAGGCGGACATGGGTCGTATGCGCCAGATATTGCACAACCTGATTCGAAATTCGACAGAAGCATTGGAGACGACGGAAAACGGATGTATCGACGTCAAGATTCGTGCGGTAGATCAACAGGGCGTGGAGGTGGTCGAAATCGTGGTTGCCGATAATGGACCCGGCTTCCAGACCGGTTCCGTCCGTCAGGTATTTGACCCTTACGTCACCACCAAGCCGAAAGGCACGGGGCTGGGTCTCGCCATTGTCAAGAAACTCGTTGAAGAACACTCGGGAACGATTGACGCGCGCAACGGTGACGAAGGTGGGGCGATTATTCGTATCCGCCTGCCCATTAATGACAGAGCACGCGAGGCTATGCTCGCCGTGCTGCCAGGACGCGCTGAGAAGCGGAGGGAGAGAGCATGAGCACGGCAAACGTGTTGGTCGTGGATGATGAGGCCGATATTCGAGGGCTGATTCAGGAAATTCTGACGGACGAAGGATACGACGTTACGGTAGCGGCGAGCGCCGCGGAGGCGCGCGAGGCGAATGAGGAAAGTCGCTACGACATAGTGTTGCTCGACATCTGGATGCCGGAGACTGACGGCATCACTTTGTTGAGAGAGTGGTCGGAGCAGGGGGAACCGAAGTGCCCGGTGGTAATCATGTCGGGTCACGGCACGGTGGATACGGCGGTCGAGGCCACGCGCCTTGGAGCATTCGACTTTGTTGAAAAGCCGTTGTCTATCGCGAAGTTATTGCGCACGGTGGAACGCGGGCTGGATTCGGCGAAATGGCTGGGTACGCCGTCAAGAACGATCTTGCCGCCGTTGCTTGCCCCGGTGGGCAGGAGTCGAGTCGTCAAGAACCTGCGGGAGCAGGTGAAGCGATATGCCCGGCTTGACTCTCCCGTGCTGCTGATTGGCGAATCGGGCACGGGGCGCGCTGCCTTCGCCCGTTATATGCACGCGCTCGGTGATACGGCAGACGCGCCATTGGTGACGGTTCTTTCCGCCTCCCTGACGGAAGGCAATGCGGAGGAGCAGCTTGTTGGTCGCGAAGCAGAGGGTGAAATTCACAGCGGATATTTTGAGCGCGCCGAAAATGGTGTGTTGCTCGTCGAAGATTTGACCGACCTTACTGACCAGGCGCAAAAACTGCTGCTTAGTGTCCTGGAGCAGAACCGGTTCATTCGCAAGGGAGGTCATAAGCCGGTCGAATTTCGAGCGAGAGTGATTGGAACGGTCAAAGCAAACTACGAAGATGCGATCGCCGCCGGGACACTGCGACGTGAACTGATCTCGAATCTGAATGCACTGACACTGCGGGTGCCGCCGTTGCGGGAGTTCGCGGAGGATGTGCCGGAACTCCTGAATTACTATGTGGATAAATTGGTCGATGCGGAAAACCTTGCCTTCCGTCGATTCAGCGTCGCCGCCCAGAATCGATTGCGCAATTACCCCTGGCCGGATAATGTG
The DNA here is from genome assembly GCA_964446495.1 of uncultured Woeseiaceae bacterium. Lineage (GTDB taxonomy): Bacteria > Pseudomonadota > Gammaproteobacteria > Steroidobacterales > Woeseiaceae > JAADHU01. The sequence continues at coordinate 7,020 of CAYUOY010000128.1, forward strand.
AACGAGCTGAAAAACCTCGTGAGGCGACTATTGTTGGCCAGTGAAGAGGAGGAGATATCGCTGACCGAAGTCGAAAGCGAAATCAATGCGAGCGGGACCAGTGGTGAGCCACTCGTCAAACAGGATCTGTTGTCGCTGCCCTTGCGCGAGGCACGAGAGGAGTTTGAGCGAGCCTATTTGCAACAGCAATTGACACTGTGCGGCGGCAAGGTTGGCAAACTGGCCGCGCGGGTTGGTATGGAGCGCACACACCTGTATCGCAAGCTTCGAGCGCTGGGCGTGGATTTTCGTACGGCCACCTCGAGCGAGGACTGATTATGAACAACAAGCTTTCCTTGCAGCATTCGCTGGATCTGGTCGCGGTGGTTATCGCCGTGGTGGCATTTTTCGGGGTGTTGCAAACATTCATCATCGGCAAGCACTTCATCATTCCCTCGATACTGCTGTTTTTTTGTGTGCTGTTTGGAAACTTCGCACGCTTCGGTTTGCAGGGGCGGGCATGGGCGAAGCAGATGCTGTTCTGGCTGTTTTTTCTTTTTACCTCCCACGTGTTTTTTGCACTCTTCTGGGCCAGGAAATATCGGGAGGTGCTTGGCGACTCTTTTGAATGGTCGTTTGCGGCCATATTTGCGGTGTTTGCCTTCCTGTTATTCAAGTACGCACAGAGCAATGGGATATTTGGATCCACGCGAGATGACAGGTCGTGAGAAACCAGGCCCGAGTTGTGTTTGCGGCGGTGCTTGGTCTGGTGGTCGGCTCGGGCATGACGTTGACCTTCGCGCAATCATTCGCGCTGGATCCCGCTCGTGTCGCTCCGCATATTTTTAAAGTGGTACTCGAGAACGAGAGTGTTCGGGTTCTCAGAGTGACCGACAGGAACGGGGAGACGCAGCCACTCCATTCACATCCGGCCAGGGTGGTGGTACACCTGAGCCCGTGTGCCTGGCTGACGGAAGAGAATGACGGCAGCACGCACATGATCTCGCACAAGTTCGGCGAGGTGTACTGGGCACAACCGCTGACACACGGCGGACGCACCAGCAATGTCGTCGAAGAATGTCGTTCTGTCGAGATTGAAATAAAATCCGCGGCGGCGGACGATTTCTGATCAGCCTATGGGCGCTGCGGTGCCGGCGAGACAAAGCCATCTGCGTGCAAACGCAATCCCGAATCCGGAAAATCCTGGTCAGTCAATTCACGCAACAACGTCAGCGCCGCCCCGTTGGTATCAATGCGCGGGCCGCCCGGTCGCACCTGTACGGTCGAGTGCACGCGGCCCTCAATGAAGCGCCCGTCCTGGTCAATCGTTACCGTCAGGATGGGTGCGACACCTTTGATTCCGCTGACACTGATACCGTAATAGGTCGCGAAATTGCCGAGACTGTAGGCGATGAGCCGGTCCCGGTAGCGCTCCATGCCACGCACAACGTGAGGTCCGTGACCAAATACAAAGTCGGCTCCGGAGTCGACCATCAATCGAGCGAAGCGAACAACATCCCCACGCGGCTCACCGAAGTATTCCTCTTCGGCAAAAGGAACCCGGGAGCTGTTCCGGCCTTCTGCACCGCCGTGAAATGAGACCACCAACAGATCGTGCCTGGCCGCTTGCTCGGAGACGATCTGTGCAGCGAGAGCATAATCATGCAGTAGATTCGATTCGCGAGTTACCGCAAATGCGATAAAGGAAATGGTCAGGCCACCCGCCTCAAGCGTTGCAAAGTTTCCAGCGCGACCCGAATGCGCGATACCGGCGTTGGTCAGCGCCTGCATACTGGAACTGCGTCCGTCTTCGCCAAAATCGCGAGCATGATTATTTGCCAGGCTCAACGCATCAAATCCGGCGGCGGCGAAATGCTGTGCATAGCTTGTAGGGGACCGGAACAGATAGCAGGCGTCCGGGTTGCTGCATTTCTTCGCCGGTTCGCCGCTATCAACGAGTACGCCTTCGAGATTACCGAACGCCAGGTCGGCCGAGCGTAGAATGGGTGCCACGTTGGCGAGGAAGCTGGCGCCGTCGTCGTCGGGTAAACGATTGTCCGGATAGTCAGTTCCAAGCATCATGTCGCCGACGGCTGCAAATGTCAGGTATACCACCTCTTTTTCAGCAACGACATCGGCCTCCGCCTCCGCCTGGTTGTCGGGTCGTATGACCACATTCGGTGATGCTGTGCTCACGACTTCTTTTGTCGACGTCGGTGCCGTGATCTGCTCCGGTACGGTAGTGCATGCCGCGAGGCAGCACTGCAGAATCAGCAGGCTGGCAGTGCGCTGCCTGGCCGCCGGTCTAAAACTTCTGGTTTTCAATGGGCGGTTAGTCACCGACCCGAATTCTCAGAACATCAATGTTCGCCTTCCGCAACCGGCTGCGAATCATATTCAGCTTGTCGAGGTCTTGCAGCGGGCCAATCCGTACCCGGTGATAGGTTTTCTCATCGATGGATACGCGTTGCACACGGGACTCAATTCCTTGCAGGGCGAGTTCGGCGCGACGCCGATCCGCATCTTCAAAACGACTGAACGAGCCAGCTTGCAATACGTAGTTACCCGGTTGTACGACGGCCAGAGTCTGCGTGTCGCGGGTGACATTGGGTTCCTGTTCCGGAACCACCACTTCGAAATTTGGCAACATGCTGTAAAAATCAAAGCGTCGCGGCGGCGCCTCCTCGGTCGCCACCGCCTGCTTGCCGGCATTCGAGGCGGTTATGTTCGCTGGCTGCTCGGCCCCCGTCGCCTGTTGTCGCGGCGTCGTTACCCGGGACAGCCCGTTGACGTAAATGGCGAAAGCAACCGAGAGCCCGATCGTGAGGCCGAAGACCAACCAGACCCAACCCGGATACTCATCCTTGCGTTTGGGGCGCCTCCGTTTGTATTTGCGTTTCTGTTTGGCCACGGATTTACATCGACTTCGGCGCAGAAACGCCCAGCAAATCCAATCCGCTTGCAATCACGGTTCGCGTTGCCCGAATCAGCGTCAGTCGCGCGTTGCGCAGGTTTGCATCGTCGACGATAAAGGTGTGTGCGTTGTAGTAGGAATGAAATTCGTTGGCGAGGTCGCGCAAATAATGCACCAGGTGCTGTGGGGCGCGATTGTTTGCCGCCAGTTCGATGACTTCCGGATAGCGAGTCAGCATCGACATCAGCGATCGCTCCTGTACTTCGCCCAAAGTGTCCAGATGCGCGAGACCGTCGGTTTCGTCGTAGCTCAGGGATTTGTCTTCGAGTTGACGGAATACACTGGCCACGCGTGCATGCGCATACTGGATGTAATACACGGGATTGTCGTTTGAACGGCTCTTCGCTAAATCGAGATCGAAGTCCAGGGGCTGTTCGTTCGAGCGCATGACATAGAAAAATCGTGCCGCATCGTTGCCCACTTCTTCGCGCAATTGGCGCAGCGTCACGAACTCGCCGGAGCGGGTGGACATGGCCTGTTTCTTACCGCCCCGATACAGGCTGACGAACTGCACCAGGGGGACCTCCAGACTCTCGCCCGGATAGCCCATCGCCTCCAGTCCGGCACGAACGCGGGCGATATAGCCATGGTGATCGGATCCCAGAATGTCGAGCAGGTGTTCATAGCCGCGCTGGTGTTTGCCGTAGTGGTATGCGATATCAGAGGCAAAATAGGTTTTCTTGCCATTGTCCCGGACGACGACGCGATCTTTCTCGTCCCCGTATTCCGTTGCCCGGAACCAGGTAGCGCCGCCTTTTTCATAGAGCTTGCCACGCTCGCGCAGAACCGCCAGTGCCGCATCGATACCGTCGTTCTCATTCAGGCCGTTTTCGGAAAACCAGCAATCAAAGGTAACGCCAAATTCGGCGAGGTCCGCTTCGATCTCGGTCCTGATCAGCTCCATCGACTGGCTCCGCACCGCGGTGAAATGGTCCAGGCCGAAAAGCTGTTCGGCCCTTTCAATGAGGGCACTGATGTGATCTTCCTTGTCGCCCTTCGGTGCATCGGCCGGTAGCCCATCCAGCCAGTCAGCGATCTGAATTCTCGGCACACCGGCCGTATCGATATCAGCGGCGACATCCTTGATGTAATCACCTTTGTAGCCGCCTTCGGGAACAGGCACGGTCTGGCCATCGCTTTCCAGCCAGCGCAGCAAAACACTGACGGCGAGAATATCCATCTGGCGACCCGCATCGTTGACGTAGTATTCGCGGTCGACCGGGTATCCGGCGGCCTCCAGAATATTGCCAAGTGTCGCCCCGAAAGCGGCATGTCGGCCATGTCCTACATGCAATGGGCCGGTAGGATTGGCTGAGACAAACTCAAGCAGTATTTTCGGATGCTGCTTTTGTTGCAGTCGGCCGAAGGTATCGCCCACCTTGATGATGTCAGCGATACCGGCTTGCAGAGCCGTGCCGCTGATCGTGAAGTTGATGAAGCCGGGTCCCGCAATGTCAACTTTGTCGATAAATTCACTGTCCGGGAGCGCAGCAATAATGGTCGCCGCAAGTTCACGCGGATTTTTTCGCGCAGAACGAGCAAGACGCATCGCGATGTTGCACGCGAAATCTCCATGCGAGGCATCTCGCGTACGCTCCACGCTGGCAGCGATCGTCGCATCAGCCGCTGCGTCCGCAAGGTCGGGCAACTCCGCCAGCGCGGCATTAACGAGATTGGTAATTTGGGTTTTCAATGTGTGGCCTTGTGCTGTGCCGGAAAAGCCGGCAATTCATGAATAGTCCGGGCCAGGGAACCTCTGATCTATTCGTGAACTCGTATCTCGGGCCCAAAATATCCAGCTTC
>CAYUOY010000129.1:0-9209 GCA_964446495.1 uncultured Woeseiaceae bacterium
ATATCTTCCCCGGCTTTGGCGTGAGCCTTGAGGATGGCGAAAATAATATCCTGTTTACGCGCGCGCGCCAGGTGTTCGAGCTCGAGTTTCTCGCCGAGCTCCACCAGCTCTGCCGGGCTCCTGTTTTTCAGGTCCGTCAGGTTCATGGCATTCTTGCTCTGCTCGAGCTGATCCGGAGAGATTATCTCAAGGCCAGTGCCATCATCCGGAAACTCGGCCGAATCACGTTTTGGACGACGCCTACGCCGATTGCCCTGCCCGCCCGAATTTTTTTGTCGTGTCGACTGTTTTGGCCGACTTCTAGTTTGATTACCCAAGTACCCTCTCACAGATTAGTGTCCAAGAACTCTGTTAGTTGCGACTTCGACATCGCACCCAGTTTTTGCGCATGCACTTCGCCATCCTTAAAGATCATCAGCGTTGGAATGCTGCGGATGCCGTATTTGGCCGGCGTGTTCGGATTGTCATCAATATTCAGTTTGCCAACCGTCATACGATCAGCGTATTCGTCGGCCACTTCATTCAACAATGGTGCGATCATCTTGCAAGGGCCACACCATTCGGCCCAAAAATCGATCAGTACGGGCTTGCCAGACTGCATTACATCCGACTCGAAATTATCATCGTTAATCTGCACGATTTTGTCGCTCACCGGCTCTTTCCTCCGAATTAATTGAGTTCAAAAAATGATGCTGGCATCGCTGATCCAGTCCCCCGACGGGTCGAACAATGCAAAATGGATGACGCTGCCTGATCAATCAGGCAATATGTCGCAGCTTTATCGCGGGTTCTCTTTGGAATTCGTGGATTGCGAAACTGGCAGGTGCGACGAAAGTCGCGTCTATATGAGCCAATTTGACCCCTTCGGAGCACATTTTGCAAGCCCTTAACACACAAAATCGACCTAACTCATGACAGACAGCCATCTTAGCGACCTCAGGTTTGACTCCCTCGACCTTGACGAATCACTGCTCAAAGGCATCCGGCACACGGGCTTTGAGTTCTGTACGCCCATCCAGGCCAGCACCTTGCCGATTGCCCTGGACAACAACGATGTCGCCGGTCAGGCACAGACAGGAACGGGCAAAACCGCCGCATTCCTGATCGCTGCCTTTCAGCGCATTCTCTCGCTGGGTACTGACGCAACGCGCGATGGCCAGAAGCAACCGCGTATTTTCATACTCGCCCCAACGCGGGAACTGGCCATACAGATTGCCAAGGATGCGCAAGAGCTGAGCGAATTTACCGGCCTGACCGTCGCACTCGCCTTCGGCGGCACCGACTACGAAAAGCAGCGACGTCACATCGAAAATGGCATCGATATTCTGGTCGGCACGCCCGGACGCATCATTGATTATTTTAAACAGGGTGTTTTCAAACTCAGCGAAGTGGAAGTAGTCATCCTCGATGAAGCAGACCGCATGTTTGACCTTGGCTTCATAAAGGATATTCGTTATCTGCTTAGGCGGCTACCGGATCCGGACAAACGGCTCAACATGCTGTTTTCCGCGACCTTGTCGCAGCGAGTTCTGGAACTCGCCTACGAACACATGAATGAACCGGAGCTGATCCGCATCGAGCCGGAAAAAGTCACCGCGGACCGGGTTCGCCAGGCGATCTTTTTTCCGTCGAACGAGGAGAAATTGCCGCTGCTGGTAGGGCTTATTCGCGAACTGGGGGAAGGACGAACCATGGTCTTCGTCAATACCAAACGCGAAGCGGAGCGGATCGAGGCGTATCTGCAGGCGAACGACATCAATGCGAGCGCTATTTCCGGCGACGTGCCGCAGAAGAAGCGCATGCGGCTGCTCGACCAGTTTCAGAAGGGCGAACTCAGCGTACTGATCGGCACCGATGTTGCGTCGCGGGGTTTACACATCCCCGATGTCCAGTGCGTGATCAACTATGACCTGCCCAACGACAAAGAAGATTACGTACATCGCATTGGGCGTACGGCAAGAGCCGGCGCGGCGGGAGACGCGATTAGCTTTGGTTGCGAAACCTATGCCATAGCGCTGCCCGATATCGAGAGTTATATCGGCCACAAGATTCCGGTGGCAAATCATGATCCTGCGCTGTTGCCAAAACTGATAAAACCGAAGCGGAAACCGCGCTCGGGGAACACGGGCCGCTCATCCAGGCCACCGAGACGGCCGCGCCGCTAGCGGCGCAGTTCAGCCTCGCACAAACCTTCGAAAATAAGCTCGCTCGCTGTCTTGATACTGGCAGCATGAAAAATGGGGGAAAAGAAAAATGGAATTGAAGCCCTGGGTCGAACCCCTGGTCAAGATGGCAGAAGATGCCGGCCTCGCGATTCTCGACATTTACGATACAGATTTTGAGGTCGAGCAGAAAGACGATCAATCGCCGTTGACCAAAGCAGATCTCGCCTCCAATGATATTATTGTCGCCCGCCTGCGCGAACTGACTCCGGAGATACCGATCATTTCGGAGGAAGCCGGTTTGCCTGATTTTTCTGAACGCGGTAAGTGGGATTGCTACTGGTTGATCGACCCATTGGATGGGACCAAGGAATTTGTGAATCGCAACGGCGAATTCACGGTAAACATCGCCTTTATCCGCAATCACCAGCCGGTACTGGGCGTGGTCCATGTGCCCGTCAGAAAGACGACCTACATTGGCTGCGAGGGCCTGGGTGCTGAACGACGTGAATCGGACCAGGCTCCCGAGCGCATTACTGTCGCGCTGGAAAGCAGCAGCCCGGTCCGGGTCGTCGGCAGCCGCTCACACCTGGGCGACAGCCTGAATACCTTTCTGGAGAGACTCGGCGACTTCGAGATGCACCCGATGGGCAGCTCACTCAAGTTTTGCCTTGTCGCCGAAGGTGGCGCGGACGTTTATCCGCGCCTCGGTCTGACATCGGAATGGGACACCGCGGCAGCCCAGGCCGTGGTCGAACAAGCCGGCGGACAGGTGCTCGAGCTGGACGGCAGTCCTTTGTCTTACAACAAGAAGGAAGACATACTGAACCCGCATTTTCTGGTGATCGGTGCTCAGGATCACGACTGGCTCGGGCTTGCCCAACGAGACGCGTAACATCCGTTAGGCTACTATCGGGGGTAATGATACGTCGATACATTACAGCCGTGATTTTGTCCGGGAGCGTGCCCCATGAACGATAAAATCGATACTGAATCCTTCAAAGACCTCAACCTGCTCAGGCAAACGCGGATCAGTCACCGCGATCTCAACGACCTGATTGACCAACTGTCACATGACCCGCTGGTTGATCAGCTAAGGGTTCGGCGACTCAAAAAAAAACGACTGATACTTAAGGACATGATTGCGCGCCTGGAAAGCGAACTCATCCCGGATCTGGATGCCTGAACCGCTACGAGCCGAGCTGGAATACCAGCAAAGCGCCGAGATATCCCAGAGACGTCATATAGATCCAGGCAAATAGCGGCCAGCCCAAACTATTGGTTTCGCGCCGAATCACTGCAAGTGTTGCCGCGCATTGCAAACAGAATGCGTAGAAAATGAGCAGGCCGATGACCATTGGCAAGGTGAAAATCAGTGACCCGTCAGGTCTGGTTGCCGTGCTTAGTCGTTCCGTCAAGGTGGCCTCATCGGCGCTATCGCCAACGGCATAAACCGTTCCCATTACGGCGATCACCACCTCGCGGGCCGGAAAACCAGCGATGACGGCCGCCGATACCTTCCAGTCCCAACCCAGTGGCTCAAACAGCGGCTCAATGGTTTTTCCGGCACGACCCAACCAACTTTGCTCCAGCTGCGCCGCCGCCGCCTCGTTGTCGAGGCGCGCAAGTGATGCTTCCAGACGATTGCCGCTTAGTGTTGCGGTGGCAACCGCGCGTTCTTCCTGCAAATGTGATGCCACGTTGTCAGATTGCGGGTAATAGGCGAGTGCCCAAACGACAATGGCAACCGCAAATATGACCGTGCCTGCCCGGCGCAAAAACACCATCGCCCGGCCTTGCAACTGCATCAGCACCGTTCGCACATTCGGCACCCGAAATTCCGGCAGCATCAGCGCGAATGCCGGCTTGGGACCGTGCAACGCCGTTTTTCGCAACATCAGTGTTGTCAGCAGGCCAGCAACAATACCGAGCACATAAAGCCCGAATAGCACCAGGCCCTGCAAATTTACAAAACCGACCTGTACAGGAGGTACGAAAGCGGCGATCAGCAGCGCGTAAATTGGCAGTCTCGCGGAACAGGTCATAAACGGGGCGGCCAGTATGGTGGCTATCCGGTCACGCCGATTGGGAATAACCCGGGTGGCCATAATGCCGGGAACCGCACAAGCGAAGCTGGAGATCATGGGGATAATGGATTGGCCCGAGAGCCCCACTGAACGCATGGCGCGATCCATCAAATAGGCAGCTCGCGCCAAATAGCCGGAATCTTCCAGAACGATAATGAACAGAAACAGAATCAGTATCTGCGGCAAAAAAACGATGACGCTGCCGACACCGGCGATAATGCCATCACCGATCAGGCTCGCCAACGCACCGGCTGGCAGGTTTTCCGCCACGAGGACGCTGAGAGCCGCCGTCGCGCCATCGATAACATCCATGAGCGGCGTGGCCCAGGCAAATACCGCCTGAAATACTGTAGCCATGACAACAAACAGACCCACGGTCCCGGGAACCGGCTGATTGAACCAGCTGACAAGCCGTGTTCTCCAGGTAGCCATGACCGGGGCTTGTTGCACAACATCGGCCAAAACGCTTCTTACCCAGTGGTAGCGGTGACGCGCCTCCTCGGCGAGCGGGGGTTTGTCGCCGAACAGGGCTTGGCGAGTTTCAGACAGTCGTTCACGCGCACCATCTCCGAGCGACTCCATGACGTGGGCTCTCAGCTCGCCCGACTCGTCGATTAACGCACGCTCAATTTCCGTGCGTGTTGTCGTCGCCGGCAGATCCGCAGCGAGTTTTCGTACTTCGGCCGCGAGGGCTGGCCAGAATTCCGGTATCGCTGCGGGCGATTGTTGGGTCAGAGTCGCCAGCGCGTCGCGCAGTTCAGTCATGCCCTGACCTGTTGGAGCCACCACGGGGCAGACGCGCACGCCGCAAAGGTGTTTTTGCAGCGAATCGATATCTATGCTCAGACCCGCTGCGGTCGCCGCGTCCGTCATCGTAAGGGCCACCAGAACCGGCAGGTCGAGTTCCAGCAACTGTTGCAACAGGTACAAGCCCTGGTAGAGATGTGTGGCATCGACCACCGCAACAATGGCCTGCGGTCTTTCGATGCCTGGCATACGGCCCAGAACCACGTCGACCGCAATGCGCTCTTCGATCGAGTAGGCACTAAGTGCGTGCATACCCGGCAAATCCATCAATTCAACCGCCGCGTCGCCAATGCGCACGATACCACTGTGTCGTTCGACAGTGACGCCCGGGTAATTACCCGTTTTTTGGCGCATGCCCGTCAATCGATTGAAGAGCGTGCTCTTGCCGCTGTTCGGATTTCCAACGACCGCAATGGTACCGGTGGGGTGCTGCCGAGTTCTGATGCCATCCGCCGCTATACGGGTTTCGCCTGAATTACTGGGCATGATCTGCAGGCACTACGGAAAACGCGCGGGCGTGTTCCCGGCGCAGTGAGATTGACATTCCGTAGAGTCGAAATTCCAGCGGATCACCGCCGATGGCAATGCTGACCAGCTCAATCTCGGCACCTTCCACCAGGCCCAGCACCATCAGGCGCTGCACGACGGGATCGGTGCAGTCGACAACATCAATTACATAGCGTTTGCCTTGCTGCAGCGATTCGAGGGTCATGGTTCCGGGTGACAGGGTCTGGCTAGTGGGGTATTAAATGATAACCATTCTCATCTTCATGCACAATGGCTTGCGTCGCATAAATCAGACGGCCTCTGTTTTCGTTGCCTGCGGACCGATGTGCTCCACACCGCGGTCCCGAGCGAGCCGAATCTGACGACGCCGCTCCTCCAGTCCCAGCGCACGCTCTCGCCCCAGTTCATCGATGCATTTCGGACAGGAGACACCTTCCCGATAGTCCGGTGAATCGAGATCAGCGCTGCCAAGCGGACGACGACAGGCATGACATTGTACGTAACCACCCTCCGCCAGATCGCGATTGATCGCAACCCGCGTATCGAAGACAAAACACTCACCAATCCAACGATTGTCTTTCTCGTCAACCTGGTCGAGGTAATTGATAATACCGCCCTGGAGTTGATTCACGTTCTTGAAACCAAGCTCGAGCATCAGTGCAGTCGCTTTTTCGCAGCGAATGCCTCCGGTACAAAACATGGCCAGCGGTCGGCTCTTGTCCGCTTGCGCCAGCGCCTCAGCAAATTGCGGAAACTCGCGAAAGCTTTCGTTGCCAGGGTCGAGCGCGTTGGGAAATGTTCCGACCTCGATCTCATAACGATTGCGTGTGTCAATAATCAATGTGGCAGGATTATCAATAAGCGTGTTCCACTCCTGCGGCGATACATGTTTCCCCGTGCCTTGCTGCGGCAGAATATCCGGGCGGCCGAGTGTGACAATTTCATTCTTTACGCGGACCCGCATACGCCGAAAAGGCGCTGTTTCAGCTTGCGTCCAGCGGGCATCGATCGGCTCTTGCAAAGCCAGTCGTGCCAACAATCCGTCAAATATAGACTCTATGTCCTTGCCGTCGCCCGTGAGCGTTCCGTTGACCCCTTCCCTGGCGACAAGAATGGTGCCCAGCAGCCCCCGACTTTCGCATTCGGACTGCAAGTGATCGCGCAACTCATCGGGCTTGCCAATGTCCACGAACTGGTAAAACGAAACAACGTCAAGCACGGGATTCAAATCTCACTCTTCAAATATTTCAGCTGCGTCCGGAAACGTCAGCGACAGGATACTGTGGCGTATTTCTTCACCAAGCACGAGCCTGGCGTCCTCGCCGATTTTCGTGATGCTTTCATCAAATTCTATCAAACCCTCGCCATTTCGGCGCAGTGTACCCTGCGATCGAAGCTCGGCAATGAAATTCTGGAACAAGGCTCGATCGAAAAAGTCCGGTGAATGCAATCCGTAAATCATCGACAAGCGTTCGGCACTTTGTTGACATAGTTTTTCCAGTGCCAGGCGCGACAGACTCCCCGAACCATGATTAACCAGCAACGCAATTACCAGATAAAACCGCTGCAACATCGACACCATCGATTGCCCGAGCATCAGCAACTGGTAGGCCTTGGCTGAACCGGCCGGAGGGCGGACCAGGATATTCTTCCTGCGCACCCGCTGCAGAATGTCGAGATCGATCAAAGCCTCAATCGCCTCGGTTGTAACAGCGTCAACATTTTCATAGTCCCATTTCAATCGCAGCTCGTTTTTCATGAACGGGTAGATCAGGCGAACGAGGCGCTGCAACTCCTTATGATCGATCTGGCGACCCTGAATAAAGCAACAGGCGATCGAGGCGGGAATCGCGAACAGATGCAGGACATTGTTGCGGAAGTAGGTCATGAGGACCGCGTCATGCTCAGACATGTTCACAACATCACCAAGCGGGTGTTCGGTGATGCTAATGACGCCCAGTTCGACGCCGTGTCGCACTATTTCATCCGCTGACCAATCCGGCAAAGTGACGGACGGTGAATAGTGAAAGCGCGCCAGCAAGTCCAGATACACCCGCAATTGCCGATGCAGTTCCAGCACGCCGATGGCCTGCTTCGGCGTGGACAGCAACACCATCGCCAGCAAGCTGATTGGTGTGACCGCCGCCGCCGAGTTGATGCCACTCATGATGTGATCGCCAAGGCGATCAATCACCTCATTTGTCCACGCCGGGCGATCCTCACTGTCCATGCTCACCTGGCGCCAGTCAGGTCTGACCTGTTCAATGACGGCCGCCGCGTCAATGGGCTCGCCGACATTGACATAGACCTTACCGAAGTTTTTGCGCAACGCCTTGACGGAACGGATCAGGCCAAACAGTGACTCCGCCCGTTTTTCCCGGCCGCCGAGCTCATTGATAAAGGAATCACCTTCGATAAGCTTTTCGTAACCGAAATAGACTGGTATGAAAACAATGGGCCGTCGCGGATCCTGGAGGTACGAGTTGATGGTCATGGCAAGCATGCCCGCTTTCGGGGACAGCAGCCTGCCCGTTCGACTCCGCCCGCCTTCCACGAAATACTCAATGGAATGACCGTGCAGCAGAATCTCATGCAAGTAGGCATTGAAAACCGCCGCGTACAAGCGATTGCCACGAAAGCTGCGACGTAGAAAAAAAGCCCCGGCACGTCGTAGCAATGCGCCAACAACCGGGATATTAAGATTTATTCCAGCCGCCACATGCGGCAGGCTTAGCCCTTCCTGCCGCAGGACATAACTCAGCAACAGGTAATCGAAGTGACTGCGATGGCATGGAACGTAAACGATTTCCCGGTCTTTCGCGATTTCGTGCAGACGTTCAACGTGACTGAGCACAATACCGTCATAGATTCGGTTCCATACCCAGCCAAGAACTCGCTCAAGAACGCGCACGGTCGGATAGGAGATATGTGCGGCGATTTCGCGGGCATAACCGCGGGCTTCGCGGGTTTTCTTGTCTATCTTCTCCCTGTCGCCACCCGTTTCCTGCGTAATAATTCGCTGCACGTTTTTATCGCGCAGAATCGCATTGGTCAGTGTGCGCCGATGCGACAGATCCGGCCCAACGGTCGCTACTCGCCGCTGGCGAAAATGCACCCGCAGGATTCGCGATATTTTGCGATAGGCGATTTCCGAATCCAGCCCATCGTGAATAACCGACCGCAGTGGCAACGGCTCGCTGAATCGCAATAGCGTATTGCGACCCTGAAAAATCGTTGCAAACAATTTGCGGGTCCGCCCGGCAACATCCCAGTTCTCAGTGAACAGCAATTTCAACCATGAACTTTCTTTCGAGCGCGACCGCCCCCAGTAAATTGCGACGGGAATCAACAGTAATTCATCACCGTTCGATGCTTCGGCCGCCGTGACGATACGCTTCAAGCGCCTGGAGCCACGTGCGCTTGGACGACGAAATACGAATCCCTTCATGCGCCGCAAAACAACGATCCGACGATGTTCGCGAATGGCTCCAAATGACAGAGATCCCGTCGGCGATGGCAAGCCGTGAATGCGACAAATCCTCTCCAGCGCCAGAGTATCCGCCAGTCCACCTGTTTCCAGTACGTAACAAACGGGCCGGATACCGTCCGGCAGCAATTCCGCGGGAACCTCGGGCTGCACCGCCGG
>CAYUOY010000129.1:9309-11616 GCA_964446495.1 uncultured Woeseiaceae bacterium
GTTGATCGCTACACTGACAAAACGCATCAGCAGGTCATTAATCTCATTAATATTTGCCGTTAATCGATGGTCGCCATCAACAATGTGCAATGTCGCTGCACAATTGCGGGCGAAGCGAATACTGTTCTCCACCGGAACAACCTCATCATTCCAGCCGTGAACGATCAGCGTCGGAATTTCGGGCGCCGGCGGCGTCAGTGCTTCGAAACCCTCCATATAGTAGGCTGGGGCAAGAACAAACAGACCGATAGCATTTACCGTCGCGGCGGCGGCCGTTGCCACATGCCCGCCCATACTTGAACCCACCAAAATCAGCCCGGCATTGAACCCTGCGCACTCATCCACCAACTTTTCGACTCTGTCACCCGGATCAGCCATGCCCTGGTAGTCAATACTTTCGACCCGGCAGCCCAGTTTACGAACGCACTCCGCCATCGCCGTAATTTTGGAGCCCCAGGGACCGCTTTCCTGGCCGTGTGAAAAAATCACTGCCGGCATTTTCATTCCAGTATCCCCTCTCCATCGTGACACAGGTCTTCGATCTTGCGTGCAAGCAACCAGGCCCGATCCTGACCCCACAATACGACATCGCCAAACCTGAAGCTGGGCACACCCCACATTCCGACCTCCATCATGTCGCTGCGATTACGTTCAATCGCGTCCCGCCAGCCGTCATCGTTAATCGCCGCAACCACCTCCGGCCAGAACATGCCGCTTTGTTCCGTGACCCGACGCAAGCCCTTGTCGGTGGCGACGTCAATCCCTTCATTCCAGATAGCGTTTCCCGCCGCCCGTACAAATTCCCGCTCTCGCCCTTCCTGCCTCGCATAAGAAAACACCGCCAGGCAACGTTCCGCCCCTGGTCCGACCGGATCACTGAATTTGGCAAACGGGATGTTCAGATGCCGGGCTTCGCGCTGCGCATCATGCGCGATGTAGACGATCTTCGCCTTTGGCACCGGCAATCCGCGCATCACCATTGGCAGCACGGGCCGAATGTGCAGGTTCAGACCGAACGCATCCGCAATCGCCGCGATTCGGTCCAGTGCCAGGTAGGAATACGGGCTGCGAAACGAATGGAACATCTCCAGTGGTGGTAGTGTCTTCGCGCGCGCCGGCACGGTCGCCGGCAAATTGAGCTGCGTCGCCTGCTGTATTGACACCAGCGCCGACTGTGGTTTTCCTGACCGTTTCACGCCAAGATCTTGCAGGCGCTCAAGGAGGTGATGAAGCCGGTCGACACCCCAGTACCATTCGCCACCGTAATGCAACATTGCCGCATTGTAGTGCCCCATTTTGCGCAACAGTGCCGAGCCGGCGTCAATGACCCTGGCTGCCTCGCCATCGACAGGCTGACCATCCACCAGCTTGGCAACGGCTTCCGTGTCGCCGCGCCAATAGGCGGCCAGTGCTTCACCGAGCAATGCGGAGAATCCCTCGCGGTCGAATTGCCGGGCAAGCAGCGCCAGTAACGCACGCCGGTGTTCGATCACTGGCGTGTCACCCTTATCAAGAAACGGTACGCCAAGCTCGCCGGCCAGCAAGCGACAATCGGTCGCGGCATATTCGGCCAGCAGATCGGCCCTCGGCACATAGGCCTCACCCAGCGCCTGCACCAGGTAGAAATTGAGCTTTATGTCATAGCCTTCCTCAAGACATGGCAAGTACAGACTCAACAAGTATGAATACGGATCGTCGAGCTGCAGAAAAGCAGAAACCTCGTGGGATTTCCCGGCGATGCGGCGTCCTAACTCCTTGCGGGCACGATTGGCGGAACGCACACGCCCGTCGAGCAATACGTTAAAAGCCTGTGAACGAAGTCGGGTTTTAAGACTCATTCTTCATCCCATGCACCACGCGGCTTCCACAAGAATTCATCGAGATCAGGCTCCCAACGATATTTTCGCATGTCGACCTTGCCGCCGAGAATCACGACGCCCTCTTGTGCCAGTCTGCTTTTCTGTTCGTCAAATTTGTCACTGCCTTTCTCAAACGCAATTTTTCCGCTGACTTGCAAAACGCGATACCACGGAACCGCACGATCCGGCGGAAGATGACGCAGTGCCGAACCGACCTGGCGGGCACCACGAGGAATGCCAGCAATTGCGGCGATCTGCCCATAGCTCGCGACCAGGCCCGAGGGTATCTCCCGAACTGAAGCCCAGATATTTTCGAAGCGCTGTGCTTGCGTCTTATTCATGAGAACCTGGATGTAACCGCTCATTCGTCATTCAGCTTAACCCCGGGCAAGACCTAGTCGTGCACGAATCTCGCGACGCGCCTCAATCAGCACGGTTTCTTTATCAA
>CAYUOY010000130.1:0-11392 GCA_964446495.1 uncultured Woeseiaceae bacterium
CTGGCGATTCATGATTCGCTTCATTATTCCACCGACCCTGCTGCTGGCTCTGACTCTGGGTCTCCTGCAACAATGACGGCGTTTTGTTTGCAGACCCGACTGGGCGTTGGCCTTTGCAACGTGATGCTACCTGTGCGAGGGAGTCAGTGATGCTGGAAATATTCGAAACCAATGAAGCGCGGGTAATTGCTTGCCTGATCGAAAAGTCAGTGGTCACGCCGGATCAATATCCGATGACGTTGAATGGGCTGACCAACGCTTGCAATCAAAAATCAGGTCGCAACCCGATGATGTCGCTGGAGAAGGGCGCGGTACAACACACCGTCCGTATTCTGGAAGCAAAACATTTGCTGCGTACTGAAGAGAATTTCAAAAGCCGGGCAGAAAAGTACTCACAACGATTTTGCAATACCCGCTACAGTAATTTTCAGTTTGATTCTGCGCAGCTGGCCATCGTATGCCTGCTCATGTTGCGCGGACCGCAGACACCCGGCGAACTAAGAGCACACAGCGGCCGTTTGCATTCTTTTGCCGACAATGCGGCTGTTGCGGATTCGGTTGCCAGCCTGCTGGAGTACGAAGAAGGCCCGTTGGTCGTCGAATTGCCGCGAACACCGGGGCGAAAAGACGCCGAGTACATGCATTTGTTCTCGGGTCCCATCGACGTCGAAGCGCACGTCTCTGCGGCCCGAGAGGCAAGCTCCACCACAACGTCCAGTCGAGGAAATTATGCCGATCTGGAGCAACGCGTTTGCAGGCTCGAAGAAGAAGTCGCCGAGCTCAGACAGCAACTGGCGGCATCATGATACCCGCATAACGGTCATCTTCTCTATCTGCATATCTTCCAGCGTATAGGGAATACCACCCGTCCCGAGGCCCGATTCCCGTAGCCCTGCAAAGGGCATGACGTCGTCGCGGAAGGCCGTATGATCGTTGATCATCACCGCCGATGCATCCAGTCGTCCGACCAACTCCATGGCTTCATCAATGTCCTGGCTGAACACGGCGGCCTGAAAGGCGGTCGGCAGGGAATTGGCGATCTCCACCGCGTCTTCGATGCGATCGTAACTGAAGACACAAACAACCGGGCCAAATATTTCCTCGATGCTGATGCGTGCCCCGGCAGGGGGGTCCAGAAAAACGGTCGGCGCATAACATGTTTCTGATAGCTTTTTGCCGCCGCATAGCAGCGTGGCGCCTGCCTCCGTCGCTTCGTCGACCCATCGGGCAACGCGTTCTACCTCTGCTTTTCGAATGAGCGGGCCCACCTCGGTTGATGCGCTTACCGGGTCCCCAACGGCCAGTTCATTGGCGGCGGCGGCCAGCCCGGTGGCAAAATCAGCCGCAAACTCTCGTGGCACAAATACTCGCTGAACAGAAACACAAACCTGTCCTGCGTGGTAGAAGCCACCTTTCAAAATTGATGATTTCGCCAGCGTCTGATCACAGTTGGCGGTCAGGATAACGGGTGCAACACCGCCATGCTCCAGGGCACAGCGTACTCCGGGGGCAAGTTTGGAGCGCAGCATCCAACCCACTCTGGCGCTACCGATGAAGCTGAAAAAGCCCAGCCTTCGATCCGTGACAAGCTTTTCTGCTGTCTGGCTATCGTCGGTTACCACTGCCTGGCACCAGTCATCGGGAAGACCTGCCTCACGCAGTATCGAAACGAATTGCAAACACGATAGCGGTGTATCGGCTGCCGGCTTAACAATGACCGGACAGCCGCTGGCCACAGCAGGCCCAACCTGGTGAACAATCAGATTTAACGGGTGGTTAAAAGCACTGACCGCCACAACCACGCCGATGGGTTCCTTGCGCGTGTGTGCGATGCGACCGACTGTGGCAGCAGTTGTGCCAAGCGGGATAACGGAGCCGGCATGTCCGCGCAAGGACTCGACGCACAATCGCACACCGTCAATAGCACGAGTTACTTCCACCAAGGAATCAGCCAGCGGTTTGCCACCCTCGTTCGTGGCAAGCAACGCCAGTTCACCTGCTTGTTCTTCCATCAATGTCGCCGTGCGTTCGAGGATCGCGATTCGCTCCGGGACGGACAACCATTCGTCCCTCGCGCGATGCAATGCATAAGCGACCGCCAGCGCATCTTCGACGTGATCCACGCCGCAAGTTGGGACTTTGCCGAGTGTTCTTTCATCGTAAGGGGAAAAGACCTCGAGTTCACCGGCCGCGGGTCGATCGCCGCTGACCATCAACGGATAGCTGCACGATCCTGCCTCGAGATTTTTCGCTATATCTTGCACGTAATCTCTCCAAGCTTTTTAGTCAGTAGCACGTTTTCCCGATAGTCGATCGGGATAACGACGAGACTGGGTCCCGATTCAGTCAGCGCCGCTTCCAGCGTCTCGGCAAGTGCTGCGCTGTTATTGACAATATGTCCGTTCCAGCCAAACGAGTCGGCCAGCTTGGCCCAGTCCGGATTGCCAAAAGACAGGTCCGTATGGCGTCCAAAGTGGCCTTCCTGCTTCCAGGCAATCAGTCCATAGGCGTGATCTTCCCAGATCATCATGGTGATGTTGCTGCCGATGCGTTTTGCGGTTTCCATTTCCTGTACGTTCATCAGGAAACCCGCATCGCCTGCGATGCCAAGGACGCGTCGATCAGGATGCACAATGCCGGCGGCGATTGCGCCGGGCAGGGCGAATCCCATCGAACAGAATCCGTTCGGTATCAGACAGGTATTGGGTTCGTTGCATTGATAGTGGCGTGCGATCCACATCTTGTGTGCGCCTACATCGGAGAGCAGGATGTCTTTGGGTCCCATGACCTGGCGCACATCCCAAATTGCTTTCTGCGGTCGGATTGAGTCGACAGTGTCATCGTCCTTGAACTCCGCGAAATCGGTTGCCATGTCTTCACGGCATTTTTTCTGCAACTCGAAGTCGTAGTCGGCGCCATCGCTTTCGGCAATTCGCTCATTGAGCATCCATAACGCGTGCGCAAGATCGCCAATAACTTCAGTTTGTGGGTGGTAATGTTCGTCAATTTCGGCGGCCAGAAAATCGATGTGGATGATCTTCTTGTCCTTGTTCGGATTCCAGAGTTGTGGGTGATATTCAACCATATCGAATCCCAGTGTAATGATCAGGTCCGCGTCATCGATCGCTATAGAAATGCGATCCTGGCTGCCCAGACCAACGGTATACAAACAGTAGTCGGCATCCCTGTCGACACTGCCCTTGGCCATGAATGTGCTGACGACACCAATCCCGGTTTGCGCGCATAGCAGGCGCAGCTGTTTGCTGGCTCGCCGTCGGATGCAGCCATTGCCGGCGATAATAATAGGTCGTTTTGCCTCCTGAAGTAGCGAAAACGCCTCGTCAACGATCTTGCTGTCGGCGACGGAACGGCGAAAGCGCCGTGGCGTAATGGGTGTGGCGGACGATTCAGAACTGGCAACGTCCTCCGGCAACTCGACGTGCACGGCGCCTGGTTTTTCTGTTCGTGCTACGCGTACCGCCTTACGAATAATTTCCGGGATGGTGTCCGGATTCAGAATCGTGGTCGCCCATTTTGTCACCGGCCGGAACATGCTGACGACATCCATAATTTGATGGGATTCCTTGTGCAGGCGGTCTGTCGATCCCTGGCCGGTAAGGACCAGCATCGGAGCCCGGTCCATGTTGGAATCCGCCACCCCTGTGATCAGGTTGGTGGCTCCGGGTCCCAGCGTGCCGAGTGCGCCGGCTGGATTGCCAGTGAGGCGACCGTATATTTCCGCCATGAATGCGGCACCCTGCTCATGACGAGTGAGGATGAAACGAATCTTCTTCGAGTCTTCGAGCGACATCATGAAGTCGGCATTCTCCTCGCCGGGCACGCCAAAAATATATTCTATTCCCTCTTCTTCGAGGCATTTGACCAGAAGGTCTGAGGCTTTCATTCGCGTTCCCCTTATTCTTTGTAGTGATTGGCATGACGGCGATGTTCGCCGTCGACCATAGCAGACCGGACCATACCCGGCATTATTTCAATGCTCAGCTGGCAGTCGATCAATCGGCTCTTGCTGGTGCCGTAGGAACCAGACCGGTAAGCTGGCGCGCTCTGATTTATCTGATCACCTCTATGCGCACGTATCCACATACTTTTTTCGCGGCGATTTTGGTGACGTTGGTTTTTCCCGTCAACCTGCACGCCCAGGAAAACGACGCGATAGATGAAATTCAGGTGACGGCCACCCGTCGTCCGGTTGATCAGGGTGAGCTATCGACGGCACTGACATTGATTCTGGCGGAAGAAGTGCGCTCGGGGAAGTTGACGACGGATGCGCTGGCGGCGAACCTCGGCGTATTCCTGCAGCAAACAACGCCAGGACAGGGCGCGGCGATAGTCCGCGGTCTGAAAGGTTCTGAAGTCTTGCATCTGGTTGACGGCATGCGTCTCAACAATGCCATTTTTCGTAACGCACCCACGCAATATCTGGCGCTGGTTTCTCCGGCGACGGTCGAGCGCATCGAGATTGTGCGTGGATCACCCACTTCGCTATACGGCAGCGATGCAGTTGGCGGAGTAATACAGGTAATTACCCGAACGCCATCGTTCGACAGTTCCAGGCTATCGTTCAGGGGAGACTTGGGGCTTGCGCTTGACACGGCTGAACTCGGCAAGTCGATTCGGGCGTCATTCGATGCGGGGACCAATAAAATGGCCGGTTTGGTCAGTGTTGACTATCTGGAAACCGGCAATCGTCGTGTTGGTGGTGGCGAGCGTATTGGTCCGAGTTCCTACCGGTCGAAAGGCGTGCGCGCGGCGTTGTCGATTACGCCGAACGAGCAGGCATCGTGGTTGTTCGACATTCAGTCTGTGCGCCAGCCGGAAACGCCGCGTGTTGATGAACTGGTGCCCGGCTTCGGACAAGTTGAGCCGTCGTCGGCAGAATTCTTGTTCGAGCCCAACGGACGGGACTTCGCCCATATCCGTCATAATCGCCAGCAAGGGTTCCTCAATGCGGACTGGACGATCGACCTCGGTTGGCAGCGCATTATTGACGATCGACGGACACGGAATTTTGGAACAGAGTTATTGCGCACAGAATCCAATAAGAGCGATTTATTCGGTGCTGCGGTCATTGCAAACAGAGCCTTCGACCACCACAGCTGGGTGGTGGGCGCTGAATTTTATCACGACGTTGTAGCCAGTAGCCGATTCGAGGAAGACTTGCGGACCGGGAATATCGATCAGGTTCCATCACGGTTTCCGGACGGCTCGACCGTTGACCAGGCGTCGATTTTCGTGAATCTTGGCCTGGACATAAGTGATCAGCAGAGCCTGAGTGGAGGGTTGCGCTACAGTCTGGTCAACGTGGAGTTGGCCGGGACTGCGTTAGCAGCGGCCAGCAGTGTGGATACGGACGACCTTAGTACCGATATCGGGTGGCGATTTCAATTCTCAGAGACTTCGCAACTGGTTGCGAACATGAGCTTTGGTTTTCGTGCTCCGAATGTCTTTGATCTTGGGGCTCTGGGAGAGCGTCCGGGAAATCGCTTCAATATTCCCAATGCCGACTTGCGATCAGAGCGTGTGACGATGCTGGAAGCCGGCATCAAACATCGCAGCAATCATTTTAGCGCAGAATTCTTTGTCTGGTTTCTTGACTATGACGACCGACTCGCATCAGTCCTGACCGGTGATGTCACTCCGGGTGGGCGTGATGTCGTACAAACTCAAAATCAGGCAGGGGCGCAAATCTGGGGTTTTGAGGCATTGCTGGATTATGTGCTCAGCGACCGGAGCCGGCTCGAGTTGATATTGAATCAGACTCGTGGGGAGCAGAAGACAACGGACGGCAATATCGAATCGGCAGATCGCATCCCGCCGTTTAACGGGCGAGTCGGGGTCGAGGTTGAGCTTCGCCCGGCGCTGTCAATCGAGTCTTACGTCGTATTCGCGGCAAAACAGGATCGCCTCAGTTCTCGCGACGTTCGCGATGTGCGCATCGATCCTCGTGGAACAGCTGGCTGGGTAACGGTGAATCTGCTTGCGTCATGGCGGACAGAACGGAACTGGACCATCGATGTTGGTATGCACAACCTGGCCGACAAGCGATACCGGTCTCATGGCTCTGGTATCGATGCGCCGGGGCGCAACCTGTTCATGAATATTCGCTATGCCTGGTAAGGCAATCAGGACGCTTCATTTTCCCTGTCAGGTCGGAATTCGATAGGGCCCTGTCGTTCCGGACAGCACGCTGTAAACGGCGCATAAAACTCCCGAATCTGCTCGAGAATAACATCCATTCCCAGGGCCGGATTGAGCTGCGGGCCAATACCCATCACGCGTTTCTCGTAATCAATAAACGCCATGACAATGGGGACGTTGGCTGCACTGGCGATTTGAAAGAATCCGGTTTTCCAGTAGGGCCTTTTTCTGCGCGTTCCCTCCGGTGCCAGCGCCAGGAAAAAATGATCTTCGCGTGCAAACATATCGACCAACTGTTGAACGGTGGCGGATGATTGACTGCGATCCAGTGGCACTGCCCCGCAAGCGCGAAGAATGGGTGCGAGCGGCCACCAAAACAAGGTATGTTTGGCGAGAATGCGCAGCTGCACTTTGAATGAAATGCGATAGACAAACAACCAGAAGCCATCCCAGTTGGAAGTGTGTGGGGCGACGATAAACACAGCCTTCTCCAAAGGTGGCATTTCGCCGATGGCTGTCCAGCCTCCCAGCCGAAGCATCAATGTCGCGAGCGCACTTAGCATAGGGTCGGGACAGTCGCACAGAAATGATGGCAGAACAATCGACTCGGTCATCCGTTAACAGCGCCGATTGGTATATCCGGAAATCACTGCGCATGGGTTGCCATGCCGGTCTCAAGATTCGAGAAGTTTTCTACTGTTCAACACGTTGGCGAGCGCTGCCACGGTTTGGCACAGAACGGCATCCATGCCCAGCGCCCCGGCCGCCGCGATATTCAGTGGATTGTCATCAAGAAACAGAATCTGTTGCGGGGAACAGTCGCATTGTTCGATAACGTTGGTGAATGCATGCGGATCGGGTTTGAGCAACCCCGTCT
Organism: uncultured Woeseiaceae bacterium; assembly: GCA_964446495.1. GTDB lineage: Bacteria > Pseudomonadota > Gammaproteobacteria > Steroidobacterales > Woeseiaceae > JAADHU01. Next base: position 7,037 of record CAYUOY010000130.1, read on the forward strand.
CGTAGGACAGGAAATATCGCGAAAATCGATGGCCGAATACATTGGCAACGTCGAAGGAATGCCAATGCAATGCATTCGTGTTCGACAGGACGGCACACTTGAAGTGTGCGGCAATACGTCCGACCAGGGCAATGGATTCCGGAAATGCTGATCCGGGCCAGTCGATAAATCGTTCGATGAAGGACTCGGCATCGTAGGGCAGCTGCATTTCCTTTGTAACATCGCTCGCGAATTCATTGGCGGTGATGGCGCCGCGCTCAAACTCGCGGACGGCAGGAGAAAGCAACCAGTTACGATGAAACTCATCATGACCACAATTGAGCCCGAAGGTCGCGATCGGATCCTTGAGTTCCCACAAGACACCACCCAGATCAAACAGGACCAGTTTCAATTCCGCTTCAGGCTTCATGCTGACAGTCCATTATCGACCTGTACCGTTCACAGCCAGTCGAAAAACGGTATTTTTCAAGAGGCTGTCAATCACGTATCTTCGTATTCCAGAGCGAGGCGGCCAGCAACATCGAAACAACGGACGTGGCGATCCAGAATTTGACGGGAACGCTGAAGTCGTAGACGGTAACGCCGTCAACGATCGTGGAGCCACTGGTGATGAGTGCCGCGCTGACATTCTCCTGCATGGCGGCACCCAGGTAACTGAATACACCAACCAGGCCCATAACAGCACCGGTTGCTCCCCTGGGAGCGATATCCACACCAAAAAGACCCCCGACGGATGCCACCAGTCCGCTTAAAGCGGCTCCGTAAACGGCAAATGCGATGGCCAGAGCGAAATAACTCTGCGGGCCATAGAATATAACCAGCAAGGCGGCGATTTCGACAATCGCAAAAATCAGGTTGGCTGGCGGGCGCCTGGCATCAAAAACTTTGTCGGACAGGTAGCCGTATGCGATCGATCCAAAAATTCCGGCGGCGGTATTGACCGCCAACAGGAATCCGGCGTCGACCAGCGAATAACCACGGGCTTCCTGCAAATACAATACGCCCCAGCTATTGATGGCATAACGAGTGACGTACATCAGCGCGCTGGCTAATGCGACGACCCACACCGCCTTGATACCAAAAATGACTTTCTGCGATTTCCAGGTCGCTTTGGGTTGTGCTTTATCCGCTGGTTCGTTGCTCCATTCATTGATGGTGGGCAAGCCCATAGTTGCGGGTGCGTTGCGCAGAAAAGCATAGGCCCATGCAGCTACGCCGAGGCACAAAATTCCCGGCGTGATGAAGCCGGCGCGCCAGCTCGTGACGGAGACGATGCCTGCGATAACGTAAAAAGTGAGTCCCTCGCCGATCGAGTGAGAGGCACTCCAGATTCCATAGGTCCGGCCCCGTTCATGGATGCTGAACCAGTTCGTTATTGAGATTACAGCGGCGGGGGCTGCCATACCCTGAAAGTAGCCGTTGACGGCCCACAACGTGACCGAAAGCCACAGAAAAGTGGACCAGCCCATGAAAAGGTTGATCAGAGCGGCGGCGAAAATACTGACGGAAAAAAACAGGCGGGGCGGCATGTGATCAGCCAGAAAACCATTGATGAGTTTGCCGCAGGCATAACCATAGAATAACGCGGCGCCGATCATGCCCAGTTCATCAACGCTAAAGATTCCATTGTCGATGAGGGGTTTCTTGACGATCGACAACCCAAGCCGGCAGGTGTAGATGAAACCGTAGCCGAAAGTGATCGCCAGCATCACCCGAAGCCGGTGCCTGCGATACAAGCGCTTGATGTCAGCGGGATCTACGGCGGGGGCCGTTGCAGCCATGCTGGCTTTCCTTTGTTATTGGTTTCGGCAAGCTTGCCAGAACGGCGCCAATGTATCGATGCCTGGCCTGTTTAACAATAACCCGTTTGGCGGACTGTGCGTCAACCGAGTGGGGGGGTATCGCGTTATTAACCCCAACAACCGCAAATTCAGTTTGATGACCAAAGGAGTTGGGCCATGAAAATCAGGAATGTTTTGAAAACGGCGATCGTTGCGTTACTGAGTACCGGGTTGCTCGTCCTCAGTGTCAGCGCCAGCGCTGATCAGGGCGACAGGATTGAACGCCGTCTTGATGAGAAAGGCGATCGAGTAGAGCGTCGCCTTGATCAAAAGGGAGACCGGATCGACCGGCGACTGGATCATCGCGGGGACCGAATTGACCGAAAACTGGATCGGCGCTCGGATCGAGCTGCCGGGGCAGGCCGCGACAGACGCGCCCGCGGTCTGGACAGGAAAGGAGACCGAATTAACCGACGCATGGATGAACGGGGAAATCGTGCCAATCGCCGTCTGGATAACCGGGGGCATCGTGCCAACCGTCGCCTGGACAACAAAGGCAAGCGCATAAACAGGCGGCGATAAACAGCTGTTTGAGCCACGATAAATAACGACAGAGCCCGCCCGGCATAGCCTTTTACCGGCTTATGCGGCGGGCATTTTTATTTAGATAAAAGCTCAATGACACATCCGGAAATTTGCTAAGGTGCGCATCTGGCCGCAAATGCCTATAAACGGCAAAAAGGATGGTTTTTTTGAGCAAACGCAATTGGTCGATCGATTCGCTCGTCCTCATTTTTACCTTCATTGTGATCGCTCAGCTACTGACTTACGTAATACCGCAAGGGCAGTTTGAGCGTGAACCGTATCCGGATAACCCGAGTCGCGCGATGGTTGTGCCTGGCACCTATACTGTCGCTACCGCCGAACAACAGATCAGTGTTGAACCCTGGTATTTTCTGACGGCGATTCCCAAGGGATTTTCGGCGGCACAGGATATTATTTTTCTTATTTTCATCGCCGGCGGCGTGATTGCCATATTGCGCAAGAGTGGTGCAATCGACTCAGTGTTACACAAAGCGGTCGCCAGGCTGGGCGGGAGTCCATGGATATTGATCGCCGGATGCCTGTTCATATTCAGTATCGGTTCGTACACGATAGGCATGGGAGAGGAATACGTTCCGCTGATACCCATTATCGTCACGATGAGTCTGGCAATGCGCATGGATGCCATCGTGGCAATGGGACTGGTCTGGATTCCTTACGGAATCGGTTGGGCCTGTGCCGGGACCAATCCCTTCGGTGTCGTCATCGCGCAGAATATCGCTGGACTCCCTATTACCTCGGGATGGGCGTTTCGACTGGTTATCATGTTCGGTTTTCTGGCTGTCGCGTTCCACCACATCTATAGATACGCCATCCGTGTGCAGAAAGATCCGTCGACGAGCCTGGTGGCGCACATCGATTACAGTACGGGCTTTGACGCCCCGGATGACATACGTCTTAGTGGTGCGCGCATTGCCATCCTGGCCGTATTCGCGGCGGGCGTAGTCGGATTCGTCATCGGAGCGGCCCGCCTTGGCTGGTATGTCGACGAACTGACGGCCGTTTTTTTCGCTATTGGAATTCTTGCTGCCGGCATTGCGCGCATTTCGCCCGGGGACACCAGCCGAACCTTTATCCGCGGTGCCTCTGAAATGGTCTCCAAAACTCGAGATTTCTGACGAAGAATGTTTACCAAGCTTTTGAGCGGCATCATTCATTTCTTGAAGGAAGGCCTCTCTTTGCCAATTATCAAAATCCTCGAAAAAGGCGGTTTGGCAAATTATGGTATCCGGTGCGAGGGTTTCAGCGGGCCTCACCGGATCCATTCTAAAGCCACTATTGCTGGTTGCGGAACGCAAGATTTTGAATTCGTTTCGCGCCAAATTTCGCCTGTATTCTTCCCAAGTGCGAATTCGATCATCTGGTGCCGCGATGCCTTCCTTGGCGAATGCTTCCTTGACATAAAGCTTCAGGAGCTCTGTCGGCGTGAACATAATCCAGCTTTCAGAATGACGTTGCCGCCTGATGGGGTTATCGGTTTGAACAAGATGCTTTTCATTCTCATCAAGGAAATCAATATCAAGCTTCTGCCCGAGACGCCGAATTAATGTCGTGGTTTTTCCTGTCCCGGGCGCGCCGAGGATTAGAAGTTGGCTGTCGAGTGGTAATCGAAAAATTTCATCCTGATACTGATCAAGAACGGGTTGGTCGCGCAGGCCCATTTTCTTGATGACATCACGGCGCAGCCCCTCGACGATCAGCCCTTCATCGGTTTCTTCACTCAGAAGGCTGTCGAGCAGGCTTTCATCGACATTATCCCGAGCTGACTTTTTAAGTAACGCACGAAGAGATTCGACTGTGATAGGCCCGTATGATTCCCCATGAAAAGACGAATTGCGAGCGTCCCATTCTGCGCTTGAATATTCTGGATGGAAACGAGCAACTTCAATGACTTCGACTTCAATAGTTTCATCGCCCCTAGGTAACATTAGGCCATCGCCAACGGGCATCGAGGCAAGGCGACCAACCGGTG
>CAYUOY010000131.1:0-11337 GCA_964446495.1 uncultured Woeseiaceae bacterium
GCTGCAGTTGACCTCGCAATACGCCGCTTCGCTCTGTATTGCGGTCAACTGAGCTAAGTCGTTATGTATATTAAGGAAATTCCAGAGCTCGTGCTGGATGCTGGCGGAAATCTGATTGAGCGAATGGAGCAGGTGGGTGTGGACCCGATTACGGGAGATCCGATATTTGCACCAGTAAATGTGGCGCCGTCGATGAGGGTTGCCGGTGCAAATGCATCGGATCGATTTTTCTCTCGGTTTGAAGCAGGACTGCTTCACGATGGATTTTTGTCAGATGCGGAGAAACGCTTAATAGCGGAATGGTTGGATGTCGGAGCACAGTATTACAATAATCCATTCGACGTCCCGGTCAACTAAGGTTGGCTGGGCTCTGCTGCTGCTGGTCCTCGGCCAGGCATTTAATGCAGAGTTAAGCTACGCCGACGAGGATTATCGGAGTGTTTCGGTCGCGGATCCGTTCCTGGAGATGCGTACAGGTCCCGGGATCGGTTACCCCAAATTCCACATTGTGGATCGTGGTGAGTCGGTCGACATACTGAAGCGCCGTACCGACTGGTACCTGGTTCGTACGGAAAATGAAAAAGAGGGCTGGGTGAGCCGTGAGCAATTACAACTCACGCTGCAGCCGGACGGTCAGGCGGTCAAATTCGAGGCGGCGAATCAATCGGATTTCACGAATGCACGCTGGGAGGCGGGCTTTCTTGCCGGTGATTTCGGTGGTGCCAACATCATCTCTCTTTACGGCGGCTACTCGCTGAATCCGCACGTGTCGATCGAAGCCTGGGGATCACAGATTCTGGGTAATTCGTCGAATGGCTGGATGGGCAGCATCAACATTGTCCACGAAATCTGGCCCGATTGGCGCATATCGCCCTTTTTTACACTGGGTACCGGTCTCATCTACACCGAACCGAAGTCCAGCATCGTGCAGGGCGAGGACCGAACTGACCAGATTGCACATGTCGGAGCGGGGTTTCGCGTTTACGCGACGCGCCGCTTCATTCTTAGAGCTGAATACAAGAGCTACGTGGTGTTCACGAGCCGTGACGACAATGAGGAAGTAGAGGAATGGAAAGTCGGTTTCGCCTTCTTTTTTTAGTGCTACCTGTTTTTGCCCTTGGGCTTGGCGGATGTGCTTCGACAAAAAACTTGTTCGGTTGGGGCAACCAGTCTGCGCCACCGCCAGCGGCAGAGGATCCGGGTCAGGTTATCGATCCAACGGTCGAACGCCGCGAGATCAAAGCACCCAAAATTGATTCGGAAGATTTTGAACTCGGTGCCTATGTTGGCATCCTGGGCGTCGAGGATTTCGAGTCGGATATCGTTTATGGCGCACGTCTCGCCTATCACGTCACCGAGGGGTTTTTCGTTGAGGGCACCGTGGGTACCAGCGACGCGGGTCTTACGAGCTTTGAACGATTGAGCGGGGGTGCACCCATTCTTTCTAACAGTGAACGCACCTTCACCTATTACAACCTGAGTCTTGGTTACAACATTCTGCCCGGCGAGGTTTTCTTCGGCGAGGGCAGGGCTTACAACTCGAGTTTGTACCTGATAGGCGGACTTGGTTCGACCCGATTCGCCGGTGATGACCGTTTTACCGTTAACTTCGGCGTTGGCTATCGATTCTTGTTGACGGATTCCATTGCATTGCACCTGGATTTTCGCGATCACCTGTTTGATATCGACCTGCTCGGCGAGGACAAGACAACACACAATCTTGAAGCCACGCTTGGCATGACGGTGTTCTTCTGAGGCAGAGGTCACGTTTCGTGCGGCCTGTGTCGAATATGCTTGGAGAATGAAAATGAATATCAGCCGAATTGGACGCGTAGTACTGTCGCTGACAGTGCTTGGAATGCTGTCGGCCTGCAGTGGCATAGAGCCGTGGGTGAAACCTTACGAGCGCGATCGACTGGCCGACCCCATCATGTTCCTCGATGCTGATCCGGTCTCGACGGCCTACATCCAGCACGTATTCGAGGCCCGTGAAGGAGCCCGTGGCGGTGAGGGTGCGGCAGGCGGTGGCTGCGGTTGTAACTGACCGGGCGCCAGCGTACTCGACTCATGACTAAACGTAATATCGCAATTATGCTGCTCCTGCTGGCGATTGGCCAGAGTGTGTGGGCGGGCGTCTTGCCGGAAGATCGTACCGATTTGCTATATCACCGCTACGAGGGCGGTGGCGTCAAGATCGACGGCCCGTCATTGCTGGTACGCAAAAAAGTGGGCAAGAGTGTGTCGTTTGTTGGCAATTACTACGTTGACATGGTGAGTTCGGCATCGATCGATGTTATTACCACGGCCAGTCCCTATTCCGAGGAAAGAACGCAGTGGTCGCTGGGTATGGACTACCTGCGCGGCAACACAACCGTCAGCACGAACTATACGAGCAGTGTAGAAAGCGATTTCGATGCCAAGACCTACAGCTTGTCAATCAGCCAGGACATGTTCGGTGACATGACCACTCTGACGTTGAGCTATGCACTCGGTGATGACGTCGTCGGCAAGGTTGGCGATCCCGAATTCTCGCGCGACAACACGCGCCAGCACTATGGTATTGGGCTCACGCAGATACTGACACGAAACCTGATCACGACACTGAATATTGAAACGATTACGGATGAAGGGTTTCTCAATAATCCTTATCGGACAGTGCGTTTTTTCGACCCGTTGAGTGCGGTTGGATACAGCTACGAGCCGGAGTTATACCCTTCGACCAGAACCACCAATGCAGTGGGGATACGAGCACGGTACTTTTTGCCCTATCGCGCTGCGCTCCAGGGCGAGTACCGGTTCTTTACCGATACCTGGGGCATTACCTCGCATACAGCGTCTGTGGGCTATGTGCACCCGTGGCGTGACTGGACCTTCAAAGTCAAATATCGCTGGTATAACCAGAATGGGGCCGACTTTTACCGTGATATTTTTGCACGCTCGGAAGCAACCAACTTCCGTGGCCGCGACAAGGAATTGAGCGCACTCACCAGCAACGTGCTGGAACTGGGTGCGAGTTATGCATTTCTCGAAAATGGCTGGGGCTTCGTCGACAAAGGGTCTGTGAATCTCACCTTCACAAGACTGCAGGTTGACTATGACGATTTCAGCGACGTTAGTACCGGCGCGGTCCTGGGAGAAGAACCACTGTACTCGCTGGACGCCAACGTATTTCAGCTCTTTGTTTCCTTCTGGTACTAACCCCTGCTACGGCCGAGTCTTTGGGGACAGGTGCTTATCAAGCAACTGATGTTTCCGCTACAATAAGCATCGTCCACTTTTGAAGGGGGAGCGTATGGGCAGGGTGGCTGGAATCGCTCGGCGCGATAAGAAGCGTGCGCCGATGGAAACGCTCGAAACCGCTGAGATTAGTAAAGATACGGGCGTGGCAAACGATTTCCGCGGTAAGCCCGGACCTCGCCAGGTCACCTTGTTGTCTGCAGAAGTCTGGGAAAGTGTGTGCGGGCAGTTGGGCAAAGAACTACCGTGGACCACGCGTCGTGCCAACCTTCTTGTCGATGGCCTGGAACTGCCGCGGCAAGCGGGAAGTATCATAGAAATTGGTGCGGCAAGACTTGAGGTAACAATGGAAACAGATCCTTGCTCACGCATGGAAGAACAGTGTGCGGGATTGAAGGCCGCATTGGAGCCCGATTGGAATGGCGGTGTGCTTTGCCGCGTTATTCAAGGCGGGTCGATCAGCATTGGCGATAGCGTAACTCTCAGTGATAGCGATAAATCCTGACTTTGTATCCGAGGTTGCGGTGACGTGACCTGGTTGATCGTATTCTTGCTGCTTGCTGGCATCGCTGCGTTCCTCTACAACCGCCTGATACGCAGCCGGAATCGTGCCCGCGGCGCGTGGAGCGACATTGATGTTCAATTGCAAAGGCGTCACGACCTGATCCCTCAACTGGTTACTGCGGTCGCTCAGTATGCGAGCTACGAACGCGTTACTCTCGAGGCTGTTACCGAGTTGCGTTCCGCGGCGATGGGTGCGACGTCGGTGGCGTCTCGTGGCGAGGCGGAGCAGGGACTAAGCGGTGGCCTGGCTCGCCTGATCGCAGTCGCCGAACAGTATCCGGATTTGAAAGCGAACGAAAACTTCCTGAAGCTGCAGGCCGAACTGGTCGAGACTGAGGACTATTTACAGTTCGCCCGCCGTTACTACAATGGCGCTGTGCGTGAATTGAACACGCTGATTGAAACCGTGCCGAACAATTTCATTGCCAGCCTGTTTCGTTTTTCAATGCGTGACTATTTTCAACCGTCGTCTGCCGATGTGGCGGTTGCGCCTCAAATTGATCTGGGTGGAAACGAATGAGGCGGCTGCTAACGGCCATTGTTTTCTTGCTGCCGTTTGCATCATTGGCTGATGAACGCATCCTCGACTTCACAAGCGATGTCATCGTAAGACAAGACGGTTGGATCGAGGTTACGGAGACAATAACCGTGCAGGCGGAGGGGCAGCAGATTCGGCGCGGTATCTATCGCGATTTCCCGACACGGTACCAGGATGCTTACGGCAACAATGTCGAGCTGGCCTATCAGCCGCTATCGCTACTCAGAAATAATGCAGCGGAAGATTTCCGTTCAGAGCGGGTGGGGGACGGTGTTCGCACCTATTTCGGTCATGCTGACCGGATGCTGGCGCCGGGCGTGCATACGTACATCTTCCGCTATGAAGCCAGTCGAATGCTCGGATTTTTTGATAAGTATGATGAGCTCTATTGGAACGTAACCGGGAACGACTGGTACTTCCCCATTGACCATGCTGCAGCGACGATTACGCTGGATTTTGCCGGTGACCCTCAGATTATCGAGGTTGACGCCTATACCGGAAGAATGGGCGCAACGGGGAAAGCCTTTTCCAGTGAGGCAAGCGGCAATCGTGCGAGTTTTGCCACGAATAAGGGGCTTCTGCCTCACGAGGGCCTGACCATCGTTGTGAGTTGGCCAAAAGGGTTTGTAACGGCACCCGATGGCATGCAGAAGATGATCTGGTTGTTGCGCGACAATCTCAGCCTGCTGGTGGCCCTGGTGGGTCTGTTGGCAATGCTTGTCTACCTTTATCCCGTATGGCGTGCCTTCGGTCGTGACCCTGAAGAAGGGCTGATCGTTACTCGCTACGAGCCGCCCAACGGATTTTCACCCGCTTCGCTGCGTTTTATCCGGAAAATGTACTACGACAACAAGGTAATGACCGCCGCGGTTATCAATCTGGCGGTCAAGGGATACCTGAGGATTCAGAAAGATGCCGATCTCTATTCGCTGATCAAGACGGCTTCGCCGGCAGAGCAGCCGGCGATGGCCACTGGAGAACAGGAGCTGTACGACGCGCTGTTCGAAGGCGGCCATTCCGTCATGCTGGACAATGAGAACCACGCGTTGATCGGTGCGGCTCGAGCCGCTCACCGAGCGTCGTTACGCAAGGATTATCGTGGCCGGTATTTCAAATCCAACGGTTTGTTGAGTTTGCCGGCACTGGCGGTCGGATTGGTGTCTTCGCTAATCGCCCTGAATGTCGGTATGGGCCCAAGCCCGGCCGTGTTCCTGGTTATTGCCCTGATGTTGGTGGTGTTTTTTACCTTTGCTGTCCTGATGAAGCGACCGACCGGGCTTGGGCGGCATGTTCTCGATGAAATGCTCGGCTTTCAGGATTACCTGGAAATCGCGGAGAAAGATGAACTGAATCTGCTTAACCCGCCGCAGAAAACCCCGCAGTTATTCGAGGCGTTCTTGCCCTTCGCGCTGGCAATGGGTGTCGAGCAGCACTGGGGAGAGCGGTTTTCCTCCGTATTTGCACAGCTATATGATGCGGGCCATTCGGCCTACAATCCCGCCTGGTATAACGGTCCCCTGAACAGTTTTGAAATGGGCTCAACCATATCGGACCTGACCGGCAACCTGGGTTCCGCCATTACATCGTCGGTAACGCCGCCCGGTTCTTCGTCCGGTAGCGGGGGTGGTGGTTCTTCCGGCGGAGGCGGCGGCGGCGGCGGTGGTGGTGGTTGGTAGGAACCTGCAGCGCCTCGATTTGTCGTAGACTTCCTGTCTCACTCTTTCATTGCCCAGGACACCAAATTCCTTGAATCAGTTTTCATCTCGTCTACGCAGACCTGAAAAGCGCGGTGCCATTCCTGACGTTATTCTGGTGTTGTTCGTTATTAACGGACTGGTCTTCGCAGGGCAAAATTTCTATCCTGAATTGCTCGAAAACTATTTCGCGCTGTGGCCACTTAATTCACCGTATGCCGATTTCCAGGTCTGGCAGCTGGTGACTTATGGCTTCATGCACGGTGGCCTGACACACATAATGTTCAACATGTTCATGTTATGGATGTTCGGTCGCGAACTTGAAGTCATCATGGGGCCGAAGCGTTTTTTGACTTACTACATGACCTGCGTCATCGGTGCCGGCATCGTCCAGATTATCGTCGCAACCCTGCATGGCACAGGTTATCCGACCATCGGCGCATCGGGTGGTGTATTCGGAATTTTGCTCGCTTTCGGCATGGCTTTTCCGAATCGCATGATCTTGCTTCTTATTCCACCCATTCCAATGAAAGCCAAGTACCTGGTCGTGCTGGCGGGCGGCATGGAGCTCTACTTCGGGTTGGCCGGTACCCGACCCAACATTGCCAGCTTCGCGCACCTGGGAGGCATGTTGTTCGGCTTCCTGTTGCTGCATCACTGGCGTCATAGTAGTCGGCGTTGAACGTTGTTCAAACATTGAGTCCTACACCATCATGAGATCAGGTCGCCGCGAATTTCTTCGACATCTTGCCATGGGCGGCACGGTGGTAACGATGCCGGCATTCTTGTCTGGCTGTGGTATAGCGCCCGCCGTTATCGTTGCAGAGCCCCTGCCTGAAGATCCTTTCCTCGATTGGTTTCAGATCGACCGGGCGTTGATTGCGCAAGTGATGGTGGCGTTGACCGCGAAGGGTGCGGATGCCGCGGAGCTTTATTTTCAGCATCGCCGGGAAAGTACACTGCACATGCTGGCCGGAGAAATCGATCGCTCGACTGTTGAAGTCCTCCAGGGCGTGGGCATGCGGGTGATGCTCGGTGAGCGTACGGGTTTCGCGTTTACCGAGGATCTGTCTTCGAGCAACCTGCTTGCCACGGCGGCCATGGCGGCGTCATCGCTCTCCGGTGTGCCCATCGTGACTGACGGTGGATACTCTGCACAGCCGGCGGGCGCCTGTTACATGACAACTATCGATTGGGCGGACATAGAGGTTGAGCAAAAACGACGGGTGTTGCAGCGGGTTGATCAGCAGGCAAGAAAGGCTGACACCGCTGTGGATGACGTCAGCATATCCTGGTCGGACACGGATGAACGCGTCCTGATCGTGACCCTGGACGGTCGATTGATATTCGACCAGCGGCCAATGACACGCCTGAGCGCACAAGTCAGCGCGACCCGTGGTGGTGTGACGCACTCCGGTTTCGCCAACATTGCTGCTCGCGACGAGATGTCCTGGTACACCGACGCCCGCATTGACACGATGACGCAGCAGGCGGTGGACCGTACCCTGGTGCTGTTCGATGCGAGGCGGCCGCCCAGCGGTGAGATGCCCGTTATTCTTTCGGCTGGCACCAGCGGTGTGCTGCTGCATGAGGCGGTTGGCCACGCGCTGGAGGCTGATTTCAATCGCTCTGGCAAGAGTGCCTACGCGGATCGCATGGGCGAACGCGTCGCCAATGCCGGCGTAAGCATCATCGATCAGGGTGATATGCCAAATGAACGCGGCGCCTTAAATTACGACGATGAGGGCAATGTGTGTGGTCGGACGACGCTGGTAGAAAATGGCGTCTTGCGCTCCTACCTGCACGACGGTTTGAGTGCGCGGCAATACGGTGTTGATGCGACGGGGTCCGGCCGACGGGAGTCCTTCCGGCATCAACCGATGCCGAGAATGACCTGTACCTTCATGGATAACGGCTCGTATGAGCGGGATGAACTCATCGCCGCCATGGGTCGGGGAATTATTGCGGATACCTATACAGATGGCACTGTGGATCTGGGCGCCGGTGACTACAGGTTTTATATCAAGAGTGGCTGGCTGGTCGAGAAGGGAGAAATCCTCATGCCTGTGCGGGATTTTTACCTGATTGGAAATGGCCCTGATACGCTGCGTGACATCACCATGGTGGCGAATAACTCACGGCTGGACGAAGGCGGCTGGACTTGCGGCAAGAATGGGCAAACTGTGCCGGTGTCACATGGTATGCCCTCGGTGCTGGTCTCCAATCTTACGCTTCAGCCGATCTGATTCTTGCCGTTACCTCGATTTCCAGTTTCATTGCCTCTTCAAGCAGGCCGGCTACCAGCATGGTTGCGGCAGGGCGGGTCTCGCCAAGATATTTTTGGAAAATCGGCCAGCAGGGTTTGAAGTTCTCGCGGTCAGGAAAAATGTAGCGGATACGAACAATATCCTCGAGCCGGCTTCCCGCTTCGACCAGTGCGGCCTCAATGTTCCTGAAACATTGCTCGGCCTGTTCGGTAACGCTGTCCGGGATTGATCCAGTCTGGTAGTCGTAGCCCGTGGTGCCGGATACAAACACGGTGTCGCCATCAACCACAGCTCTGGAATAAGCGATTTCGGACTCGAACCTGGAACCACTGGAAATCAGTTTTCGGCTCATGCTATCGACTGCCCAGATGCCGGGTCAAAATCTGATCGAGATGATTCGAAAAGTTTTTCCGATCGGTTTGGCTTAGCGCCGGTGGACCGCCTGTCTGTATTCCGCTCGCGCGCATGGTATCCATGAAATCCCTCATGTTGAGACGCGCCTTGATGTCGTCGACAGAGTACAGTTCGCCACGTGGATTCAGGGCCTGGCCTCCCTTTTCGATCACCTCCGCAGCCAACGGTATATCGGCCGTAATGACGAGGTCGCCGACACTCAATTGTTTGACGATTTCCTGGTCGGCGACGTCAAACCCGGACGCAACCTGAATCGTCCTGATGTAGGGCGATCCAGGTACCTGAAGAGCCTGATTCGCGACGAAAATGGTCTCGACCCGGGTTCGTTGCGCCGCCTTGAACAGGATGCTTTTGACGACAACCGGACAAGCGTCTGCATCGACCCAGATTTTCATTAGCTGTTCATTGCCTTTGATAACGTCTTCTTCAATGCCGCGACGTCGGCTTTGGTCTTGTCTGGATTGTTCTCGGCCTCTCGCATAGCGACAAGCGCTGCTTCGACATCCGTGCCCTGCAGCCATTCCAGCAGTCTCGGAGCCTGGTCCGCATTGTCGCTGCAAATTCCCGCGGCATCCCCATCGAGAATCAAAATTCGGTGTTTGCAGGCATTGCCGAACTGGCCTGCCGGGCAATCACATAGAGCCGTCAAACTGTTACCATCCTTGATGAATGTCACCTCGTAGGGTTTGCTCGATGAGCCTTTAACTTTGAAAACCAGTTCTTCCACGCGTGCTCCTTGTTGCCATTAGCGGGTCGGGCCGCACCTCATCGTATGGCACCCCATGGTTCGAACGCAAGATTGCTACGAATCGATACTGGCGGTAGGTTATCCTGAGCCGGACAACCCGAGGCAAACCTGCAATGAGAAAATCCGCTGAGATCTCGCTTTTCGCGTTATTGATGGCACTGTTACTGGTGGCTGCTTGTGGTAACGAGTCGTCGAACACGCACGCCTACAGAGACCTCAACAAGAACTCGACATTGGATGTTTTCGAGGATGACCGGCAGCCGGTCGAACGGCGTGTTGACGATCTTGTGAGTCGCATGACCCTGGAGGAAAAAGCCGGGCTCATGTTTATCTATCGCAGCATTGTCAACGGCGATGCAACTCTGGATTACAAGCCGGACACTGGCGAGGAGCGCCATGTGGCCATCGTCAATATCGATCGGCATCACATGAACCATTTTAATCTATGGGACATTCCGGATGATCCGGCTGTGTTCGCGCGGTGGTACAACACGCTGCAGCAATACGTGGTCGAGAATACACGCCTCGGTATTCCGGTGACAATTGCTTCAGATCCGCGGCACCATTTCAGCAACAGTATTTTTTCCTTTAACGCGCAGGGCTTCAGCCAGTTTCCGGAGCCGCTGGGGTTTGCGGCAATCGGTGATATGGAGCTTGTGCAGCGCTTCGCGAATATCGTCCGGGAGGAGTACCTGGCGGTTGGTATTCGCCTGGCATTGCACCCGCAAATCGATCTGGCAACGGAGCCGCGCTGGGCGCGAATCAGCGGTGGCTTCGGTGACGACGCTCATCTGACAGCTGATATCGCAGCCCGCTATGTACGCGGTCTTCAGGGTGAGGAGTTATCGCCCGACAGCGTCGCCACCATGGTGAAGCATTTTCCGGGCGGCGGACCACAACAGGACGGTCTCGATCCGCATTTTCCGTTTCAAAAAGGTCAAGCTTATCCGGGCGGTCAGTTCGACTATCACCTGATCCCTTTCGAAGCGGCTATTGCGGCGGGTGCTGCATCGATCATGCCTTACTACGGTGTGCCGCTGGGGCAGACGAATGAAGATGTGGCGATGGCCTTTAACCGGGACATTATTACCGGCCTGCTGCGAGACAAGTTCAAATTTGACGGTGTTGTCTGTACCGACTGGGGCGTGATTTCGGACATCCACGTCGGTGACGTTCTCTGGCCTGCGAGAGCGTGGGGTGTTGAGTCGTTGAGTGAGGTTGAGCGTGTCAAGCGAGCCCTGGACGCGGGTGTCGATCAATTTGGCGGTGAGCGTAACCCGGAACACGTCGTAGCACTGGTTGAGTCCGGGCAGCTAACGGAAGCACGTATCGACGAGTCGGTGCGGCGCATATTGCGGCAAAAGTTTTCACTGGGGTTGTTCGATGACCCTTTTGTTGCCGTTGACCGGGTTAGCGAGCGTGTCGGCAGGGTGGAAGCACGAGAGCTGGGACACGAAAGTCAGAAACGGGCAATGACCTTGTTGAAAAACGGCGTAGTAGACAACAAGCCGCTGCTGCCTTTGGCTAGATTTACTTTGAAAGTCTATGTGCAAGGCGCTGATCCAGCGCCTTTCAAAACGTATGCAGCGATCGTCGACGATCCGGAGGAAGCCGATTTTGCCATCGTCCGGTTGAACACGCCCTGGTACCCGGTTGCGACGGAAAACCCAATCGCGCGAACATTTCATCACGGCGATCTGGATTTCAAGGACCCCGAAAAAACGGCCATCCTGAACCTGGCGGCTACTGTGCCAACTATCGTTGTTTTGTATCTGGACCGTCCAGCGGTAATCCCGGACATCGTCGCGAACTCCGCCGCCGTTATCGCCGACTACGGTGCCAGCGACAAGGCGGTGGCCGAAGTGTTGTTCGGGG
>CAYUOY010000132.1:0-11231 GCA_964446495.1 uncultured Woeseiaceae bacterium
GGTGTCTTTTCAAGTAACGATTGATTGAGTAGAGCAACTTACAGCCATAAGGGGGCCGTAATGAAACATGTAATGAAAGCAGGACTCTTTTTTCTTTTTGCTGCAACAGGCGGCATGGCAGGTGCACAGGAAAGTGGGCATCTCAATGTCACTACCACGGTGCAGAAAGAGGAAGTAACTATTGACGATAGCGGTGCGCGTTCGACGGAACTGGTCGACGCATCGACGGTCGTGCCTGGCGATGAAGTCATCTACACGGTGACCTTCCTGAATATCAGCGATGAGCCGGCCGAAAACGTAGTCATCACGAATCCGCTGCCGGCGGATCTGACCTATATCGATGGCTCGGCATTCTCGCCCGGCGCAGAGGTCGTATTTTCGGTGGATGGTGGCAAGACTTTTGCCGCATCCAAGTCACTGACCGTGAACGAAAACGGCGAACAGCGATCGGCGACGGCGAATGATTTTACTCACATCCGTTGGGTGATGGCGAGTTCATTGGCAGCCGGCATGCAGGGCATGTCGCAGTTTCGCGCCCGTTTGAATTAACACAACGTAAATCGGCGCTTCCCCTTCCGGGGATGGCGGCAGTCTGGTGCAGGGAAGACTGCAGGAAGCCCAAAGCCCCTGTCCGGCAATGAATGCTGGCCAATGTCTATTTTGCAATGAAGCAAGGAGTACCGTAATGAAACGTGTAACAACAATTTTCAGTCGCGTCATGTGGCTGAGTACAACGGCGCTTGTGCTGCTTTTTTCACAGCAAGCACTCGCAGCCGGCACTAATGCCGGCGTATCCATCGCCAATCAGGCGCAAGTGGACTACGCCGTCGGTGGCAACACTCAGGAACCTATTCTGTCCAACCCAAATGGCAACAGCACACCGGGTCTTGGCAGTGGCGCACTGGCAACAACGTTCCTGGTGGACAACCGGGTCGACTTTTCTCTCGCTGAATTCGGATTGCTCGGTGCGACTCAGGTCAATCCTGGACAGCCTGATGCGGTGACCACTTTTGAGTTGACCAATACCGGCAATGCGACGCAGGACTACAATCTTGCGGTCGTCAATCTGGTCGGTGGGACGGTAAATACCAATACAGATACAGTAGAAATGAGCAACTTGCGGGTTTTTGCAGATACCGATTCAAGCGGTACCTGGACCCCGGCTGATGGAGTTTTCATTGACGAACTGGTGGCAGATGCCAGCATGCTCGTTTTCGTTGTCGTCGATGCGAGCATCAGTCTGGCGAACGCTGACGTCGGCAATATCGAGGTGACAGCGACGACCTATGATGCCGGAGCTGCCGGACTTGGAGCGCTGACTACAGATGATGCCGGTGTGCTTGATAGCGCCAGCACGGTCCAGGTCGTATTTGCAGATGATGGCGCCGGCAGTATCGGTGATGGAATCGAGCTGGCCGCGGATGGTTATATTGTGTCATCCGCCGCGCTGACGATCACCAAATCATCGACAGTGATCAGTGATCCGTTCAACCTCGGTGTCAACCCGAAGGCGATTCCGGGTGCGACAGTCGAATTCAACATTACGGTGCAGAACAATGGTGCCGTCGATGCAGGCCAGGTGCGAATCCAGGATATCCTGAATGGCAATCTGGTCCTGGCGCTGGGCGAGTACGGCGGAGCGGGCCTCGATGCCCAGATCGATCTTGGTGCAGGCAGCTCAGTGACGACTTGCAGTCTGGACGCTGCTGACGCCGATGGCGACGGATGTGGCCTGGTGGTTGACACAATAACGATCGACCCGGGATTGACCGTTGGTACACAAGCCACTGACAATCCTGCGGTCATAAGCTTCAGAGTGACTATCAACTAAATCACTCCGTTACGGTGCTCTTTAGCTTGTTCAGGCAATGCCGGTTTTGGGCGACCCGATTGGGTAGCCCAGGCCCCCTAGCAGCCGGTGTTTCTCCTCCGGGAGACAGGCGTCCGGGCCTGCTACAAGCTAGCCCTCGGGGGGAACGCAAGTTCCCCCCGAGGTGCATTTGGCACTTTCGTCAATGGCTGCAACGAAGCGTATTCTTACTGCCGTTTTTAGCATTTTCGCTTTCAACAACGGTATTCGCAGCGCCCCCCGGCACGATTATTTCCAATCAGGCGCTGGTGTCCTATCAAAACTCTGCGGGCATTCCCCTGCAGACGATTAGCAATGAAATTCAGCTCGTGACGGCCGTCATTCGTACTCCTGCTACAGTCGTCTTCACTCGAATCGTCGCGAGCGGCAATTTCCAGGAATCGGTCGGGCCTTCAAGCTGTCTGCAGGCAGGATCGTTCAACCTCTTGCCGGATCCGATCATCAGCGGCGGCCTGCCGATCGACCCGACGCAAATTCAGAATCTTAGTGAAACGACAAGTTTTAATCTTGGCGAACCGTTCATGTTCAGACTCGAGGATGCCGATCAGAATGTCGATGCGACGGTGGTCGATAGTGTAGCGGTCATTGTTACGCATGCAGTCTCGGGAGACTCCGAGACCCTGCAGTTATCAGAAACGAGCGCGGATAGCGGCGTATTTGCCGGCTACGTACCGAGCGCAAATGGTGCGGCCAGCCCGGCAGACTGTGTTCTGCAAGGCAGCCTTGATTCGCTGGTGCGGGTTTTTTATACGGACCCGGCTGATGCATCGGACGCAACTCAAGCCAACGCGATCATCGATCCGGTCAGTATGGTTTTCAATTCAGGTAGCGGCGCTTTTATCGATGGCGTGAGCATCGAAATGGTCGATGCAGTCAGTGGCTTGCCTGCGATAGTCTACGGCAATGATGGTATCAGTCAGTTCCCGTCAACTATTGTCAGCGGCACAACGGTGGTGGACAGTGCTGGCAACAGTTACCCCTTTACGAATGGTCAGTACAGATTTCCTGTGTTGGCTGCCGGTGAGTACAGGATTGTCGTCACGCCGCCGGATGGTTATTCCGCACCGTCGGTGGTGGCGAGCAGCGAGTTGCAATTGCTGCCCACTGCTCCTTTCAATCTGGGCCCGGAATCCTTCGGCAACGCATTCACACACGACGCCAATGGGCCGTTCAGTTTCGATTACCCGCTGGATCCACAGGCATCATCGTTGTTCCTGCGGAAGTCGACGAACTCCACCACTGCCGCCCCCGGTGACTTCGTTCGCTACGAACTGGCGCTCGAAAACACATCAACGGCAGACACGGCCATGGCTGTTCGACTGCTGGATCAGTTGCCGAGTGGGGTTCGCTACGTAGCCGGATCGACAACTCTGGACGGAAATGCTGCGGCTGATCCCGCCATCAATGCCACCTCAATGGAACTTGAGTTTGCACTGGGAAATGTAAGCGGTGGCCAACGAAACGTTGTGGCCTACGTAGTGGAAGTTGTGGCGGGCTCGAAAAACGATGAGCTGATCAATACGGCATTTGCTATGGCCGAGGGCGGTATCGTATCAAATAGCTCGGAGGCGAGAATTCGCGTCCGGGAAGATCTGTTCCGATCGACCAGCACGCTCGTCGGGCGAGTGCTTGAGGGTAGCTGTGAACTTGCCAGTTTTGAAGAAGATCGCGGCATCGCGAACGTTCGCGTGTATCTGGAGGATGGTCGCTATGCGGTCACCGACGCGGGAGGGCGATTTCATTTTGAAGGATTGAAACCGGGTGGCCACGTGGCCCAACTGGACCAGGCGACCGTTCCGGACTATCTGGATATTACGGGGTGCGCGGACCAGGGGCGATTTGCGGGTCGCGGCGACTCGCAATTCGTTGAGCTGTCACGCGGCAGCCTGCAGCGCGCCGATTTCTACCTGAGTCGAAAGATCGCGCCTGACGGCAGAATCGATATCGAGCTTACCAATACCGGCACAGGCAACAACGATGAGGTTCAGTACGAACTGTCACTGCAAGGGACGGGCAGCATTGCCGTCTCCGACCTGAGTGTGATGGTGCTGCTTCCCGATGGCATCAGTTACGTGCCGGGGTCCATGACCGGAGGGGATGGTGTCCTGCTTACTCCAAGGCTGACAGGCCAGTCTTTGACGCTGGTCCTGGACAATCAAAGTGGTGACTGGAGTCGAGCGATTCGCTTCAACGGTGTGATTGTCGCAGACGTATCCGGCGACCTCCGGACACGAGCCCTCGCGCGATTCAGTTCGCCGACCCGGGACAGTCAGCAGACGCCCATTGCCGAAACGCTAATACGACGCGAGGCGGCCACGTTCGAAAACGAAGGCTATGTACTCAATCTGCAGTTCGATGTGCTTTCGGACCAGTTGTCATCGCTCGATCGTGCGGAACTGGATGCGTTGATCAAAAAGTGGACGGGGGTTCGAGATATCCGGATTAACGCGCTGGGTCACAGTGACAGCACGGCCATCGCGGCCAGGAATCGTGCGAGATTTGCGAACAATTACGTGTTGTCAGAGGCGCGTGCCCTTGCTGCCGCCAGCTATGTTGCGCGCGGACTGGGTATAGCAGCAGGAAGTATTCAGGTAGCGGGGCGGGGGCCCGACGATCCGGTTGCGACCAACGCCACGGCGGATGGGCGGCAACAAAATCGTCGTGTTGCAATGACCCTGACCGGACAACGCCCCGGCCGCCAGTCATTTCTGAGCGTCAAGCAGGAATCCAGCGGCACATTGATTACCAAAACCCGTGGTCTCCCGCCCGGTGTCGCCGAGGCGACACAACAGATGCTGGAGGAGCAGGCGCTCGCCGAGCACCTGACGGCACCAAAACAAATTGAGGCGCATATCAATTCGCACACACCGGGTATTGGCTGGGTGCTGCCGAATGAGGATTTCAGACCGGCCATCCCGGCACTGAAGATTTCCATAAAACACGCTCTCGACGAGTCGATCGCGTTATTCATCAACGGCCTCGAAGTAAATCCGCTGAACTTCGATGGTACGGAAATCAATACCGAGCGTACGGTGGCCGTCAGCCGCTGGGTCGGTGTTGATTTGCTTGTTGGCGACAACAAACTGGTGGCTGACATCATTGGTGCCAACGGGCGGGTGGTCGATCGCCTGTTACGTACGGTGCATTATTCTGGTGCGCCTGTTCGCGGTGAACTGCTGTCAGAGTCATCGATGCTGATCGCGGACGGTCGCACGCGACCGGTTTTGGCGGTACGTCTCTTTGACCGATTCGGCGCACCGGCCCGACACTCCAGCGTCGGCGCGTTCTCCGTTGACCAGCCGTATCGTTCCTGGTGGGCTGTGCAGGATGAACGCAAGAACAAATTGGTCAATATCGGCGATCGCGAACCGCTCTACACGGTTGGCCGAGACGGTATTGCACTGATTGAACTGGAACCCACAACGACCAGCGGCATGGTGACGGTGCGGCTCAACTTCGATCAAAAACGTGAGCAGGAGCTTACGTTCTGGCTAAAACCGCAGGCCCGAGACTGGATTCTGGTTGGCTTTGGTGAGGGCACCGTTGGCTACAACACGCTAAAAGACAACGTGACCGCGGCAACGCAGGCGGGTCAGGAGAACGGCTATTACGATGACGGCCGATTGGCATTCTTCGCCAAAGGGCGAATCAAGGGTGAGTACCTCCTGACGCTAGCCTATGATTCTGCCCGTGATCGCAATGAGTCCCGGCAAGTTTTCCAGACAGAAATTAATCCCAATGAATATTACACGCTGTATGCCGATGGCTCCGAGCAGCGTTTCGAAGCGCCCAGCCAGCGCAAGTTATACATCAAAATTGAACGCGATCAGTTCATGGCGTTGTTTGGTGATTACAGCGCAGGCTTGTCTACGACCGAACTCAGCCGATATGAACGTCGTTTCAACGGTTTCAAGACGGAATACCACGGGGAGACATTTCAGGTATCTGCATTCGCCAGCGAATCTGACCAGTCTTTCGTTCGTGATGAGTTGCAAGGCGATGGAACCTCCGGCCTGTACCGACTCAGTCGTGCACCGATTATTGGTAATAGCGAATCCATTCGTATCGAGATTCGTGACCGCTTCGATACGGCCGTCGTCCTGTCCAGCAAGACATTGAGTCGTTTCCTGGATTACAACCTGGACCCGTTTAACGGTACGTTGTATTTCAAGCAACCGGTGCCCAGTCGAGACAGTGATTTCAACCTGGTCTATATCGTCGCCGAATACGAAACAACGGCAGGTGGTGGAGGCGATGTTGTTGCGGGTGGCAGAATGGCCGTGCGAAATTCAGGCAAGGGCATTGAGGCAGGTCTCACCTATATCAACGAAGGTCAGCAGGGAGCGGAAGCAGACCTGACCGGGATTGATCTTCGCTGGCAGGCGAATGACGCAACATTGCTGCGGGCCGAAATCGCACAAAGTAACAACGAAACCGGTGGCACGAACAACAGTGGTCGTGCACAAATGTTTAGCATCGAGCATCGCAGTGACAAGCTCGACTTGCGCGCACACTACCAGCAGGTCGATCAGTTGTTCGGGCTCAATCAACAATCGGCCGCCGAACGAGGCATCCGAAAATTCGGTATCGACGGCCGCTACGAGTATTCGCGAGAGGTATTCCTGAACCTGCGGGCTGTACAACAGGAGAATCTTGAAACCGGTGCGGAACGCCTGGCGGCAGAAGCCCAGATTGAGTACCAGGGGGAACAATCGACAGCCTCTCTGGGTCTGGTACATGCCCAGGATGACTTTACCGACGGGGATTCCCGGTCCAGTGACGTGGTTCGGGCCGGCGTGAGCAGACGCCTGTTCGACAGCTCATTGAAAATCCGTGCCAATGGCAATGTCGGCATTAATGGTGAAAGCGAAAACTCGGACTATCTATCCAGTTACGTCATAGGCTTCGACTATGAAGTCCTGCAGGACGTCAACGCCTACATCGAATATGAGAAGGCCGAAGGTGCCAGCCTGGAGTCCGAAATGACCCGCGTTGGCGTCCGTGCCTCCCCCTGGCATCGAGCACAGGTCAATAGCTCCGTCGTCAATGAGATGACTGAATTCGGACCCCGTCTGTTTGCCAATCTGGGCCTCATCCAGGGGTTTCAGATTAACGAGTCCTGGATGATCGACATTGGTGTGGACCAGACGCGGACCCTGTCTGACCCCAATCTGAGACGCTTCGATGAAGAGCGGGAGCTGGCCTTCGGTTCACAGCGAGACGATTTCGTCGCCGCCTTCCTCGGTACGCTTTATCAGTCTGAGTTGTGGAGCGTCAACAGTCGGGTCGAGTACCGTGATGCGGACAACGAGAAACGCGTGTCCTTGCTGTCGGGGTGGTATCGCGAACCGAGCCTAGGTCACGGAATGTCGGCCGGACTTGCTATCTATCGTAGCGACCTGACTGAAGGTTCGAATGCACTCAAAGCGACCCTGCGCATGGGATGGGCCTATCGACCGGCCACCAGTTCATGGTCGATGCTCGATCGCATTGATCTCATCTACGAGGACGCTACGCTGCTGCTCGGAAATCGACGCAGCTGGCGGCTGATTAATAATTTCAATGCGAACAGGCGTATCAGCGGCAACAGTCAGCTGGCGATACAGTACGCGTTTAAATACGTTCGCAGTGAATTCGATGCGACCGAGGTCACCGGGTATACCGACTTGACCGGTCTTGATTTCAGTCAGGGTTTCGCGCACAAATGGGAGGCGGGTATTCATGCGAGCGTCTATCATTCCTATCAGTCGAGTACCGTTGACTATGGTGTGGGCATTGATCTCGGTCTGAATCTGCGTGACAACATGTGGATTACTCTGGGCTACAACGTCTCCGGTTTCTACGATGACGATTTTGCGGCGGCTCGTTTTACGGCACAAGGTCCCTATCTTCGAGTCTCAATCAAAGCAGACCAGGAGACGCTACGGCGCATCGCCGGCCGGTAGTTCGACGCACCGCATGTGTTATGCGGGATTCACGGTACTTATTGAGCGCAACTCTTTTGACGGATTCTGTATAGTTCGGTTGTGCAATCCCTGACCGAATTCTTTGGGCCGTCGAGCCCGTTAATAGCGTTATTACCTGGGTTTCAGCCGCGTGCCGGACAGGCATGGATGGCGGAAGCGGTGGCCGATGCGATTGAAGGTCACGAGCATCTCGTGGTCGAGGCAGGAACAGGTACGGGCAAGACCTTCGCCTATTTGTTGCCGGCGATGATGAGCGGCAGGAAAACCATTATTTCCACCGGAACGAAGGCACTGCAGGATCAGTTGTACCATCGCGACCTGCCATTGCTGTCGAAAGCCGTAGGGCGACCCATTACCACGGCGCTTCTCAAAGGTCGATCGAACTATCTGTGCGTGCAACGACTCGAAGCCGTTGTTGCGGAGGAGTCCGGACTCGCGTCTGACCTTAAAGCCGTGCACCAATGGCGGCACATGACTCAATCCGGTGATCGTGCTGAATTGATTGATGTTGCCGAGGACTCCGGAATCTGGGCGCTGGTAACCTCGACCGCCGACAACTGCCTGGGGCAGAAATGTCCGTTGTACAAGGAGTGCCACGTGGTGCGCGCGCGCCGAGCCGCTCAAGAGGCCGATCTGGTCGTCGTCAATCATCATCTCTTGCTGGCCGACCTGGCCATGAAGGAAAACGGTTTCGTCGAATTTCTGCCCGGTGCTGATGCCATAATTCTTGATGAAGCACACCAGATACCAGATCTGGCCGCACAGTTTTTCGGTATCAGTCTTGGCAGCCGGGAACTTGAACGCCTGTTCGATGAGATGCGAGCGGCAACTCTGTCATTGACCCAGCCAGAATTGCAACGCGGCATTGATAATGCCCAAACTTCCCTGCGACAGCTTCGCGCGGCCGCACCACGCAAAGAAGGGCGTCACGAAATGGCGGCCGTTTTTGATGATATTTCACCCGCAATGAGTGCATTAAGAGGCGCGTTGCAGGACCTTTATCAGGCACTTGGAAACTTCATCGACGCGTCGGCTGAAATCGACAAGCTCCACCAACAATTGGCCGTTGCCGCTGAGCGGCTCGCCCATCTTGTGAGTGAAGATACCTGGGATGGTTTGCGCTGGCTGGACATCAATCCACGCAGTCTTCGCCTGCATTTGACCCCACTTGATGTAGCGGACACGTTAAGTGGCCTGTTCGGTGCAGGTGATCAGGCGTGGGTCTTTACCTCTGCAACGCTTGCCGTCGATGAGGATTTTAGTCATTTTACCGATCGAATGGGCCTGCGCGACGTGACTGGTATTACCTTCCCCAGCCCCTTTCCGCTGCAGGAAAACGGACTTATCTATCTGCCGACCGACTTGCCTCCGCCGTCCGATCCCGAACATACCGCGAGCATGATGGCCGTGGTTATGCCGCTTACTCGCATGACGGACGGAGGAGTGTTTTGCCTTTTCACCAGTCACCGCGCTCTCAATGCGGCGCGGAAGTGGTTCACGACCCGGCGCAAACAATTGCGTGGCAGACCGCTGCTCATCCAGGGTGACTCACCGCGCGATGATTTACTGCGACGATTTCGTGAGCATGGTGATGCCATCTTGTTGGGTACCGGCAGTTTCTGGGAGGGCGTCGACGTTCGCGGACCTGCACTGACCATTGTCGCGATCGACAAACTGCCCTTCGCATCGCCAGCTGACCCGCTGATGATGGCGCGCCTTGAATTTATTCGTCGCCAGGGCGGCAATGGCTTTACAGAGCACCAGCTACCGCTGGCAGCACTGGCATTGAAGCAGGGCGCGGGTCGGCTATTGCGTGACAAAACCGATTTTGGCGTGATCGTTCTGTGCGACCCGCGCATCAAAAGCAAGAGTTACGGTCGACTATTCCTGAATTGCCTGAAGCCCATGCAAAGTACAGACTCAGTGGCGGCGGTCGAAAAATTTCTTCTCGCTCATCAGATGCTGCAAGCGTCGGACAAGGAACAAGTCGGATGAATCTGCTGGCACTGGATACCTCATCCAATGCCTGCTCTGTCGCATTGCAGGTGGGCAAGGAAGTCACGCTTAGCCATGTCGTCAAGCCGCGGGAGCATACGACGATTTTGCTGCCGATGATCGAGAATATTCTGCACGATGCCGGGATGAACCTGACCGATCTGGATGGCATCGTTCTCGGCAACGGTCCCGGATCATTCATCGGCATGCGTATCGCCGCATCCGTCGCTCAAGGCATGGCATACGGTGCCAACCTTCAAATCGTGCCCGTATCATCGCTGGAGATTATCGCCGCCGAGACCTTGTCCGCCCATGACGAGACCCACGTACTGGTTGCCCAGGACGCGCATATGAATGAGGTTTATCTGGCGGCGTTTACTCGCGATCAGTCGGGCCTGCCGGCTATAGAGCGCGAAGTCACTCTGCACAAGGTGAACGAAGACATTGCTGATCTCGGGTCGGGTAGCGTCCTGGCCGCAGGCGCCGGCTGGCAACGGTACCCGGAATTATTCACAAACAATGAGTCGATCCTGGCGGGCAGGGCGGCAATCCTGTACCCCAACGCCCGCTATTTACTGGCACTGGGTCAACGTGCGTGGGATGCCGGCAATGCCCTCGCACCGCAGGACATCGTGCCCGAATATGTACGTATGAAAGTGGCGCAAAAACCGGCGAGCGCAAGCACCTGAGTGCCAATGGTTGCGAGCCCGGTTGTCAGGCATACTCAGCAGCCCGGAAAACAATCAGAGCAAGGCACGTATGACCATTCCGAATACCCGAATATTGAATATCGCCGGTTTCCTGGTTTGTTCCAGCATGATGGCGTATGCCCTCTACGCCGAACATCAGTTACTACTTGAGCCCTGTCCGTTATGTGTCTTTGAACGCATGGCCATCACCGCAATGGGCCTGGTGTTCCTGGCGGCCGCGTTGCACAACCCGACGGGTGCAGGGCGGCGAGTCTATGCCACCCTGATCCTGCTCGCCGCCGGCGCTGGCATCGGCGTCGCCGGTCGCCATGTCTGGTTACAGACTCTGCCTCCGGACAAGGTACCGGCCTGCGGCCCAGGTTTTGACTACATCATCGATAGTTTCCCGCTAAGCGATGCGCTAAAACTGATCTTCAGCGGTTCGGGTGAATGCGCAACCGTTGACTGGCTATTCCTTGGCTTGTCGATGCCGGCCTATGTTCTGCTTGGCGCCAGTGCTCTTGCCGCATTTGGCATCTGGGCGAACCTGCGCAAGGGCGCTTAGAAAAAACCGGAGCAACAGGCCCCACATTCGCGCGGGTTGTTTCAATAGAATGGGGGTAGGTGGTGCTACGGACTCGTGCGGTGAGACTGGCCTCTGAGACCCGCTGCAAGTACGTCCCTGTAAGCTCGGGCCCCGCATCCCTGCGG
>CAYUOY010000133.1:0-11127 GCA_964446495.1 uncultured Woeseiaceae bacterium
TATGACGGGTATGAGACTGTAATTAAATCTGTGTAAGTGCCTATCATTGAACCCGATAACGGGTAAGGATAGGCACTTACACAGATTTAATTACAGTCTCGCCCAGACTCAAACTGACGAGTCTCCGGAATTCCCGGGGCGATTCAGACTGGCGGGAGTTCCTCATCGATCCTTTAGTCTATACGGACTGAGACTTCAGAAATGGCAGAGAAGCGGGTCGGCCGACTTCCTTTACCGATAGTTCTTTCGTCCGCTCGCAACAAAATCGACACAATCTGCGTGTCGCTGAATTCAGGCTTCTTCATGATCTTCCTGTGGCTGTATTCTGCCAGGATTCTCTGCAATTAACTGGTCTGCCGTCCGGGGATACTTGCGCTATCATCCCCAACGATCTGGTAGTATTCATCGATCGGTTTTCGCCGGCGGCCACGTGTCCAGAATAAATGCAATAGCTAGCAATAACGCACAAGGCAACGCCACCTTGAAATAGACACTCATCGAAGGACGATTCCATGCCCGGCACCATCCAGAAAACCCTGAGCCTCACTGCTGCTGTGACCGTACTGTGCGTCGTCTCGGCGGCGGAGCCTGTCAACGATCAAGGCATCACCAGAGAGGACGTGGCAAAGGTCGTTCAGCCGCAATACTCACCGTACGCCGGACGAAGTTTTCCGACCAGGGTCCTGTGGGGTGACACCCACCTCCACACCGCCGTTTCCGTCGATGCCGGTACGATAAACCGAATTGGACAGGAAGACGCCTTTCGTTTCGCTCGCGGTGAGGAAATCACGACCACGCACGGGCTTCGCGCCAAGCTCTCGCGACCGCTCGACTTTCTGGTGATCGCAGACCACGCGGAAATGTATGGGCTGATGCCGCAGCTCCTCTCGGGAGACCCGGAGGTGCTTGCAACGCCGGCGGGCAAAGAGTGGTATGAGGAACTCCAGAGCGGCGACATGGACCGGATTTTCGCCGCCGCGATGAAAATAATCGGCTCGCTTACCGACGACGAGCCCCCTATCAAAAGCAACAAAGCGTTGCGCAATGCCTGGCAGGCCTATACCGCGCTGGCGGATCAATACAATGAGCCCGGCCGCTTCAGCGCGATCATTGGTTATGAATGGACATCGATGCCAAATGGAGGCAACAACCTGCACCGCAACATCATCTTCCGCGGTGATGCCAACGTGGCAAATCAAACCTATCCTTACTCCCAATACGATAGCGACAATCCGGAAGACCTTTGGAGACACCTGGAAGCCGTTGAGAAAAAGACTGGAGAAGAAGTGCTGGCTATCGCGCACAACGGCAACCTGAGCAACGGCGCCATGTTCACAATGGATACCTTTGGCGGCAAGCGGCTCACCAGGGACCTGGCGGCACTGCGCGCCAGGTATGAGGTGCTGTACGAGGTCACCCAGATCAAAGGCGATGGTGAAACGCATCCGCTGCTGTCGCCAAATGACGAGTTCGCCGACTACGAGACCTGGGACGCGGCCAACCTCACCGGCACCATCGTCAAGAAACCCGAGATGCTCCAATGGGAATACGCTCGCGAAGCGCTCAAGAACGGTTTGACTCTGGAACAGAAGCTCGGCGTGAATCCATTCAAGTTCGGCATGATTGGCAGTACCGATTCGCACACCAGTTTAGCCGCGGTTGAGGAAGAAAACTTCTTTGGCAAACACAGCCTGGTGGAGCCCGAGCCGAGCCGTTGGGAGCATGATGTCATCGAGGCGCCGGATCCGGAACTCTCGCTCAAGGGCTGGCAGCAGGCCGCGAGCGGTTACGCTGCAGTGTGGGCCACTGAGAACACCCGTGAGGGGATTTTCGATGCGATGAAGCGTAGGGAAGTCTATGCCACCACCGGCCCGCGCATCACTGTGCGTTTCTTTGGCGGATGGGATTTCACCCAGGAAGATGAGGAAACACGTCGTCCTGCAACCGTCGGCTACGCGAGAGGCGTGCCCATGGGCGGCGATTTGAGCGCTGCACCGAAAGACAAAGCGCCGACGTTCCTCGTCGCTGCGTTAAAGGATTCTTACAGCGGCAACCTCGACCGAATTCAGATCATCAAGGGATGGCTGAACCGAAACGGCGAAACCCAGGAGAAGGTTTATGACGTTGTGTGGTCCGGCGACCGTAAACCAGACGCGAACGGTAAACTTCCGCCGGTGGGCAACACGGTGAATGTAGCCAGGGCCACGTGGAAAAATACCATTGGTTCCCCGGAGCTCATCACCACGTGGACGGACCCTGATTTCGATGCGACGCAGTCCGCGTTTTACTACGCCCGGGTCATCGAAATTCCCACACCGCGCTGGACCGCTTACGATGCGCTGCGTTTCGAAATCAAGATGGCCGACAACGTGCCGATGACCACGCAGGAGCGCGCCTACACCTCACCGATCTGGTACAAGCCCTAAAACAGGAGTCAGGATAATGTCACCCAAGCAACAAGTCCTCACAGCAGGATACTCCCGCTGCACTTCTTTATTGAGTATCAAAATTCTGCCCGCGATCGTGCTTTTTTGCTCGGCAACAAGCGCATTCGCGCAGATTTCTCCCACGAAGGAGTCTTTGTCGGATCTCTACCCTGGCAAGGCGTATTCGCCCTATGCCCAGCGCAGTTTTCCGGACCGGGTGTTCTGGGGTGATACGCACCTGCATACCGGCCTTTCGATGGATGCCGGTCTGTTCGGTGCACGCCTTGGTCTGGACGAAGCCTACCGCTTCGCCCGTGGTGAGGAAGTTACGGCCTCCAGTGGTCAGCCGGTCAGGCTTGGCCGGCCGCTCGACTGGCTGGTGATCGCGGACCATTCCGATGGCATGGGGTTCTTCAGTGATATGGCAGCAGGTGACCCTGACATCACCAAATATGAGCAGGGCAAGCGTTGGTTTGACGGTCTGCAGGCCGGTGGCGATGCTTCAGTTGCTGCTGCGCTGGATCTGATCACCACCTTCTCACAGGGCAAGATGAACCAGGAGATGATGGCGGAGTACTCACCAGGCGGGAAGACCTATGAAACCATCTGGGAGAGCGTGATCGATGCGGCCGAGCGCTTCAATGACCCCGGGAAGTTCACCACGATAATCGGCTTCGAGTGGACGTCCCTGGTCGCCGGTAATAATTTGCACCGCAATGTACTGTTCCGTGACAGTGCCAGTAAGGTTGGCCAGATAGTGCCGTTCACCACTCAGGCGCCGGTAGGCTCAACCGATCCACTCGATCTTTATGCCTATCTGGAAGACTACGAGGCCAAAACCGGCGGCGCTGTGCTGGCGCTCGCTCACAATGGCAACCTGTCCAACGGGATGATGTTTCCGGTGGACAAGCAGTATACCGGGCGCAAACTTGACGCAACCTATGTCACAAAACGCGCCCGCTGGGAGCGCATGTACGAGGTCACCCAGATCAAGGGTGATGGCGAGGCACATCCCCTGCTGTCACCTGACGATGCATTCGCCGACTATGAGACCTGGGATGCCGGCAACCTCGATCTTTCCGAGGCCAAGACCGACAAAATGCTGCAGTATGAATACGCCCGTGAGGCGCTGAAGAATGGCCTGCTTCTTGAGAAACGGCACGGCACCAATCCCTATAAGTTTGGCCAGGTCGGCTCGACCGACAGTCACACAGCCCTGGTCGCTGTCGAGGAAGAAAATTTCTTCGGTAAAGCGACCAACGTTGAGCCCTCACCGGTGCGCATGGACCATCCCTTCACCAAAACCGACAATGGTGTCTTTGAGGGCTACGAGCTTGTCGCCTCGGGCTATGCCGGTGTCTGGGCAAAGGAAAACACCCGCGAGGCAATTTGGGACGCGATGGATCGCAAGGAAGTCTATGGCACCACCGGTCCGCGCATCATGGTGCGCTTCTTCGGTGGCTGGGATTACACAGCGGAAGATCTGAACAGTCGTCAACCCGCTTTCCGTGGTTATGAGAAGGGTGTGCCGATGGGTGGAGACCTGCGTGGCAGCAGTGCCAGTGGTTCACCTACCTTTATGATTTACGCATTGCGTGATGCGATCGGCGCCAACCTCGACCGAATCCAGATCGTCAAGGGCTGGCTGGATGCGAAAGGCAAGACTCGTGAAAAAGTCTACGACGTAGCCTGGTCCAGCGGACGCGAACCGGATAGCGATGGTGTATTGCCGCCAGTCGGCAACACCGTCGACATCGAAGCGGCCAACTGGACCAATACGATCGGAGCTTCCGAACTTGCCACGGTCTGGACCGATCCGGACTTCGACTCGAAGCAGAGTGCTTTTTACTATGGCCGTGTGCTCGAGATCCCGACCCCGCGCTGGGTCGTTTACGATGCGTTCCGTTTTGGCATCGATATTCCCGAGGGAGCCAGGACAATACACCAGGAGCGCGCCTATACCTCACCGATCTGGTACACGCCATGAGTTGATTGGAAAACGTGTCGGAAAAACCCGGTTCTTGCCGGGTTTTTTTTTGCGTTTTCAGACTGCCGCCAGACGGGGCTAAAAGCTGTAGGTTCGTTCAAATACCCAGAACGCTGCAGTACCACCGATGATGTAGCTGGCAACGAGCTCACCTTCTGTCAACAGCTTGCCAGAAATCAGTTTTTTCAATGCCCAGCCCAAACCGACAACGGTCAGGACGAATAGCAATTGTCCCAACTCAACCCCGACATTGAAAAACAACAGCGCCAAGGGAATGGCCTGCTCCGGCAGGCCGATCTCGGCCAGCGCTCCGGCAAAACCGAAACCGTGTAACAAACCGAAAATAAAAGCCACTAGCCAGGGGAAACGTTTGGCAATTCCGGGCCGGCCCTGCCGGTTGTGAATAATCTCTGTAGCGAGAAACAGGATACTCAAGGCAATTACCGCTTCGACCGGTGCCTGGGCCACGTGCACATATCCCAGCGTTGCGGCGGCGAGCGTAATACTGTGTGCGAGCGTGAAAGCTGTGATGGTCCCTACCAGGCGTCGCCAGCCGCTGACGATCAGCAATAGCGCAAATACAAACAGGAGATGATCGACCCCCAGCAGGATATGCTCAATGCCCAAAGCGGTATACACCCGGATGACGTCCAGGCTGCTTGTTTGCGCGGCGACCACGAAACTGGTTTCGGCTGGTGTCACACGCGTCATCTGTGAAATGCCGTTCTGGTGCACAATCCGGACCAGCACATCAGTCATGGTGTTCTCGAGTCCGTCAATACGAATGGTTTTGTTACGAATCCCTTCGCTGCAAGTCAGCGACCAGCGGGTGATCATGGCTCTCCCATTGCTCATGCTGCTGGGCGGCGTGCGAGCGGCACAGGAGTCAGGGAAGACGGGGGTTAGACTCAGCACCATGTCACCCTTCATTGGAACTTTCCACGTGACCGAATAGACATTGTCATTGGCGGTGTTAAGCTCAAGGTATCCAGGGCGAATCTCATCGGCGAATACGGAAACAGCAACCAGCAGCAACAGTACTGTGAACGACCTCTGCAATGTCATTTGCTGTTGCTCGCCGCCTCGGGCAGTGCCGCTCCGCTTGCGATGGTTATTTCGTAGCGTTTGCGCAATTCTGAATACAGCTGGTCATTGGTCTTGCGTTGCTGTTCTGCAATCCATTCAATACGGACCTTGTCGCGAACCTGGTCCAGGGAGCGTGTTTGCGAATCTGTGCGCGCATCCACGCGTACAAGGTGCAACCCGTAGCCCGACTTAATCGGACCCGTCCATTCACCGACCGTCACCTGAAAAACTTGCCGGCTGAAGTCTTCGCCAAACAGTCGCGTAACTTGCCAATCGGTTTCATCGTTGAAACGGTAGCCACCCATAAAGGTATCCCCGGCCATGGAGAAATCATAATCGGCATTGGCGTATGACAATTCCTCCCGTAACTTCTGTGCATCGATTTCAGCCTGATCGCCCCGCTGGTTTGAATTCAGATAGACCTGCAAATAACTGATTCTTCCAGGAATTGTGAACTTGTCCGAGTGCTCATCGAGATAGGCCTGCAGTTCAGAATCATCGGGCTCGGCCAGTGATGCCAGGTCGTTGGAAATGAACTCCATCTTCTGGGCCATGCGCCGACGTACCACCATGTCACCCTTGTCGAGGCCCATTGCCAGAGCTTCGCGGTAAAGTACCTCTTCGCGGATTTGTTGCTCGACCAGGCCGTGCAGCTCCCGTGAGGTCGGCAGTCTTTGCCATTTTCGTTCCCACAGATTGATAAGTCGGTCGACATCCGCCTCGCTGAAATCAATCTTATCAGCTCGGGTGGTATCGTCATCAGCCTGCCAACCATACAATACGAACAGCCCGGCACCGATCAACAAGAAATGTAACAGCGGATCTTTCAGCCATTGGGTCATAGTTTTTCTCAGGAAATCAGTGGATAAATGAGTGGGTAGTGTAAAAGAAGGGTTTCGGATAGGGAATCAAAAGAGTATCGGCGATGCGTTTACATCGTAGTGGATCTATTATCCATGGACTACGCTGCAACACTACTAAACTTGTGAGTCCCTACTTATGCCAACGCAACCTCAAAAGCTTCTTTCCGGCCTGCTCTTCAAATTCGTATCGCCCTGGTTTCCTTAGCCCTGTCATTCATATGTAACACCGAGATACTGTCTCCGTTCTTGTCCGGCAATTGAACCAAATAATCCATGATGGCTTGCCATTCCTTAATTTCGTGTTGGAAACTATCAGTAACCGCGACATCACTCTCAATAGATGCATGATCCGACAGCAGATAGGGACTGGTAGATACCCTCGGATCGACCAAGGCTTCGGTTCGGGATTTGATCGGGGTGCCATCCTCTTTCTTTGGCGTAAAATCAAGCGCCCCCTTGGTTAGTTTCGGTGCAGCCACTAAAAGCAGCCCTGCATAAAGCGGACAGGCGAAGCTATAAAGCTTCTTCGACGATGTAGCTATGTCGATTGATTGGTATCCCGATTGCAAATCTCCTATCTCGATTTTCCTGACCATATCTAATTCAGGTTCCGAGGGATCATAGGTGAAACGCATCCCCGAAACGCGTGGAAAATACTGTCCTGGCAGCATTGGATCATCCATCAGGAAGAATTCCAGAATTTGCTTCAATTCGTACCCGGTAAAGTAGGCTTTGACCATGGCACTACCGGCGGTATCATCCACGATACCGAAGCCAAGTGGGGCAAGCGCAAACACATCGTAAGCCGTTTGCATTCCAGATTTTCCTTTCTTCAGTCCCGCCCGAATCAAACCATTTGCGGTAAATGCAATATCGGTTGCTGTGGCTTTGCGGAAAGCATCGGTAACGACATTGGCAAGAGGGGTTCCCGATACCAGGTCGCTGTAGTCCATCAGCCAGTCCTGGTCGATTGTCACAAGTGGTTGGTCGAGACTGTAACCGCGCGACTGGAAAACGGCCGCACTGGCAGCCTCAAGAAAATGATCTACTTTTTTCTGAATGGTCACATTGCCCAGTATCCTGCTATCAACGGCAATGGTTCGATAGGACTCCACTTTCACCCCGCCATCTTCCAGACTGATGACAAGTTCTCCCAGGTGCTCACCATACCGACCTGATTGAACCACCGG
Source organism: uncultured Woeseiaceae bacterium (assembly GCA_964446495.1). Taxonomy (GTDB): domain Bacteria; phylum Pseudomonadota; class Gammaproteobacteria; order Steroidobacterales; family Woeseiaceae; genus JAADHU01. The sequence goes on from CAYUOY010000133.1 coordinate 7,553, forward strand.
CCGGTTGCCCACCAGCAGTGGTGTAGTAAGGTTGTTATGGGTATGGCCGCCGACAACAACATCAATACCGGGGACCGCTTGCAAAAGATCTACATCTTCACCCTTGAACGTCCCGTTTTTATCTTTAATGAGCCCACCATGGTTAAGGGCAATCACCACATCGACCGATTCCTTCGTACGGAGTAATCTGGCCGTCGACTTTGCGGTCTCAATCGGATCAGTAAAGACGACGCCGCCCGGATCCAGCGCGTACCTCGCGGCATCGTAGCCCATCAGTCCTATCACCCCGAACCGAATTCCGGCTTGCTCAACAACAATGTAAGGCCGTATCACGCCTCTTTCAACCAGGCCTTTCAGGGCTGCAAGCCGTGCTTCATCTGCGTTCAGATCGATGTTTGACGCCACCAATGGTGGGGTCGATTGCGCGGCTATAGCTTTGGCAATTGAGCTGGCCAGACCGTCCGGGCCGAGATCAAATTCATGATTGCCAAGAGTGATCGCGTCGTAGCCCATCTTCGACATGAGCTGTAACTCTGCTCCCAGTTCACGAGTGGCTGCGGCAAAAGCTGTCCCCATGCTGTAGTCACCGGCGTCTACCAAGAGCACCGGCCCCAGATTCTGCAACTCATTTCTGCGCTGCTGTATCAGCGTCGCCAAACGGGAATAACCGCCTATCGTGCTGTCGTTATTGAGTGTCGCCGGATCGTAATCATTGAATGGTCCAATGCCAACAAAATTCGAATGCATGTCGTTGGTATGCAAGATACTGAAACGCTGTTTCTCCCCGGCAAGAACTGGATAACTGATGGCATGGGAACCAGCAACCGAGGCGCCAACAGTAATGAGGGTCTTAAGAAATCTTCGCCGACCGAGTATCAGTTTCGATCTATCAATAGTCACTTATAATCTGTTCCTCTGTTGAAATTAGGCCTGCATCATCCCGCTGCGTATGCAAAAGGCACCTCAAAACATGCTAACACGCATTGACACGGCGGCGTCGCTGAACTGGTCCCGCGCGATGTAGGACTCCAAGCCGTGAACTTCCCGTGAGATGATCTCCCACTTCATTTTTTGTGTGAAGTCGACCGATAACACCGATTTCGTCTTGATCGGAGTCGAATTCCCACCTGTGCCGAATGATGATTACCCTATAATTTCCGGAATTCTCGTCACCTGGCAGAAGCTCGCACGACGGTGCGGTAGACTCTACCCAAAATTGGTGACGTAAATTTGGAGGAGTTGGACCATTGGATACATTTTTAAACGATTACACTCCGGCGATCCTGTCGTTGGGAGTGATTGGTGGATTGTTATTAATCCAGCTCCTTATCGCCGATGTGCTGGGGATTATCAAGGGACACACACCTGGAACAAGCATTGAGGATGATCACGACAGCATATTATTTCGAGCTGTTAGGGCGCACGCGAATACGAATGAATCCATCGCTATATTCATTATTCTCTTACTCTTTGCAATGGTGTTGTCGGCGGACCCGAAGTGGATCAACAATTTGTGTATCGCCTATGTAGCCGCTCGCATCGGCCATATGTGTTGTTACTACGCAGATCTGAGAATATTGCGCTCAGTATTTTTCGTCGTGAGCCTGGTGACATTGATTGGCATTTTTCTGGTCGGATGGGGACAATGGTTCGACTTTTAGGACAGCGCCACGCAACGTTTTTCAACTCGGAGGAGCATCCCACCAATAGCGGCGCTGCCTATTGCACCAACCAGCATTGCGCCGAATAGAACTAACAGAGTTTTTTTCATAATTCGCATATACCGTTTTCCCAACGACTCTGCCTTCCAGCTTGTCATGTCAAGGACTATGGCAATCACTTCATCGGTCCTCGCTTGACATGCTGTGAACGAGCGAATTTTGGCAACCTCGCGGGATAGCTGTTGGTGGCACTTCGCCGGTCAAAGTCAGCACCTGATTTCCGGATTTCTGCACTCTGTATCGACCAACAATGCAATCACAGGTATTTCAACAGAGACTCACCATAGCAGTCTTTTTGCTACGGCACGAAACTGCCAGGCTTCTGGCGTTGCGGGAATTCTTCGAATGTAGCCTTGAATTGTGCGACCTTGAACATACTCGGAGCCAGCAAGAACATATGCTCGGCGAACCACTGATCGTACCCTGAGCTCTCCTGATCCATTCGTTCGTAGGGATCCATTCTCAGGTTAAAGATTCTCGGCGCACGTAATTCCGAATACGGATTAATCCAGACTTCCAGACCATGAGCACGTTGCTCCCCGAAAACCAGCGTGTAGTCGCCAGACCGAATTCCAACGATGTCACCTGTGTCCGAAGTATAAATAAACTCGTCGCGCGGTCCTTTTTCTACCGCGCCGGTGAAATAAGGTAAGAAACTGTAGCCGTCCAGATAAACCTAGTATCGTTGGTTCTCGATGCGCATACCCGACTTCAGCTTGTTGACGATATCCGGCTCCCCTACTGCGTCAATCAAGGTTGGCATCCAATCCATCATGGCAATTATTTCGTTTGACACCAGCCAAAAACTTTTGGTAAGTTTTCCGATATTAGGTTTTTTCCGATGCGCCATCACCGGCTTAGCTCCTCTTCTCGATTCGATCAAATAGCGGCAACGTACCTAATCGGTCATCGAGATTCATAACATCACCATTGGCTTTCGTGAGCACCCTGGGTTGGTCTGAATGTAGCGTAAGCAGAGATACGGCAACGGCTACCACCAGGGACACCCAAAAAGCGACAAAACTCGCCGGAATATCCGGGTACATAACACTGGTTGCCGCAAAGGTCGCAAAGCCAGCGCCAATGCCCGAGAATCCTCCTGTGCTGTTGAGCTTGCGCCACCAGATGGCCAATATAAACGGTGCCGACATACCGGCAAAACCCAATGATATCGACATCGCTATCGCGGAAATCACCGTGCTGGTGTTAAACGCCGTATACAGTGCGATTAGAGCCATGAACGGAATAGACCACCGCGCAACGCTGAGTCGCAGCTGGTCTGAAGGGTTTTTTAATACTCGTGGTAGCAAGTTGACAGAAATCACCGTGCCACAACCCAGCAAAATACTGTCGGACGTACTCATAATGGCGGAGATGACGGCACCTACAAATATGGCGACGACAACCGGATGCAAATGTTCGACAGCGAGTAATGGAATGATCGCATTCGGATCTTCAACGCCCGGCATAGTTGCGGTCGCGATGTAACCGAGCGTTACTGGTATCAGACCAAACAAAAGGTACCCTACACCGGCGAAATAAAATGCATTCTGTGCCACCTGTTCGTTTCTCGCTGCCATCGCCCGTTGCACAACTGAAATCACGCCAATGGCGACTAATCCGGAGCTAAACCAAACCTGGAAGTACGTAAACCAGTCGTTGAATGTGCTGCCCTGCGGGACGAAGCGGTAAGCATTCGCCGGCATCAGCTGCGGGAGTTGGCCGAAGCCGCCGGCGTCATCGACGACGACAAAGAAAAGGGCCAGCACGCCAATCATTATGAACACCATTTGCAATACATCGGTCGCTGCAACCGCCCGCAGACCTCCGAACATTGTGTACACGACGATCACC
>CAYUOY010000134.1:0-11076 GCA_964446495.1 uncultured Woeseiaceae bacterium
CACCACCGGCGCCGACCCGCGATTGCGATCAAGTATTTACGACCGACGACGGATACCCAGGGCTCCTATCAGAGCTAGCAACATGCCGACGCCGGTCGCACCACCGCCGCCGTGGGTGTTGCTCGTTGCCCTGGGGAGGATGACCACAATCGGCTTGTCGCGATTGAAATCTTCCAGTGGCAGGAAACCCAGGTCCGAGGTTTCATCAGGACCGAAACTGGTCAGGTACTCGCCGGTATCGGCGTCGAATATTTCGATCAGGATATCGTAGCTTCCTCTCAAGTAACCTGAATCGAGTTCGGTCACTATGTTGAATTCGTCATCTGAACTGGTGTCGAACACGGTGAAATCTTCGGTCACCGCGTATTCGTTCCAGGGGCCTCCCTCGTAGCTCAGGTAGGTGACGGCGTAGACGTCGGCTACAGACCAGATCGTGTCTACGTCGAACAGCAGATCGATGCCGAAGAAATAGCCGTCATTGTCGTCATCGCCAAACAGGATGACGTCCGCCGAATAGAACCAGAATTCGTCTGTGCGTGCCTTGCTGCTGGCCAGACCCGAACCGGTCTTTCCACCTGGCAGGGCAGCCGATGAATTGTCGCGAGGACCGTCCGTTTCCAGGGTGGTGTAGGCATCCACGGTCTCGGCCGGCACTTGTGTGCTGTTGCGTCCGCCCACGGAGTATGTCTGTGAGGTCGAGACGCGATCTTCCTCGGCTGCAAGGGCGGTCGCCATCCCGAGCAGGCTGATCAGTAACAGATAAACGATCGCAATGATCGTTTGTGAGAATCGATATTCGCTTTGGCTTGTTTTTCTAGACATGGTGTCCATCCCTCACGCACAATGCGTTTGACTTGACACCATTAGAGACCAGCGGCCATGAATCGAAGCTGAACTAATGCACGAGTTTTGTGAACGTCACCTGAATGACGTTTTCAGTTTTTTTGCACGGCGGCAATACCCACAGTGACCACGCACACACCACCACAAGATTCATTTGGCATTGCCATCGCCTATCTGATGCTCGGCATACTTGGCGGGCTGAGTCTTGATCTTTGCGCAAAATGGTTGCTTGCCGACTACTCACTCGCGCAATTCGTGTTTCTGCGCAGTTTCTTCGGCTTCTGTGTCTTCGCTTTGATCGCTCGCTGGTATGGCGGTTGGACCAGCCTCAAGACCAAACGCTGGAAGTGGCATTTGTTGCGAACCGCCCTGGCATCGACTGCGATGTTTGGTTTCTTTTTCGGCCTCTCCAGGATGCCACTCGTTAATGCTCTGACTTTGGCTTTCGTCGCGCCGTTAATTGTTACCGCACTGTCCGTTCCTCTTCTGGGCGAACACGTTGGCTGGCGTCGATGGATTGCCGTCATCATTGGTTTTGCCGGCGTGCTGATTATACTTCGGCCTGGGTCCGGCATGCTTACGCCCGCCGCACTGGCCGTCCTGGCAGCCGCTTTCGCCTATGCCGGCCTTGCAATTACTTCGCGCAAGTTGGCGGCCACTGAAACCACGCTATCGATGACCGTCTATGTCATTCTCGGCCCATTCCTGATATCGGCGTTTTTCCTGCCCGGCAACTACGACACACCCACCGGATCCGGCTGGTTCTTTTTCATCCTTGCCGGAATCTGCTCTGCGGTCGCCTGGGTAGGCATTGTCGGCGGATATCGGCGGGCATCTCCGGTCATATTGGCGCCGTTCGAATACACGGCACTGATTGGAGCCGCCCTCGCCGGTTACTGGATCTGGGGAGAAGTGCCGGATCGCTGGGTAATCACCGGTGGTCTGGTCATCATTGGCAGCGGTCTCTTTGTCGTCTACCGCGAAGTTGGCGCCGTGATTTCTGCACGCTATTTGCGAGCGTTCACCTCGGGTGGGGCCGCAGCAATGTCACGGCGATTTCGTCGCTCCTCGAAGTAAAGCCTCCTGACACACGGGTCGTTGCTGATGTTTTTTCGACGCTGTGCGGGGTGTTCGCAGGCTTGCTGGTTGTCACCCGTGGTTTGTATCCGCTCACTCGGAGAGCCTTAACTCGATCGCGGATACAAACCACGGGTGACAACCAGCCCGGATCTTGCGGTGAGCCGGTGACAGATCATGCGTCTGTTGGCTCCCCCCAAACGGTTAGAAACTGGCCAAATCTACCTCTGCGGCAATATAGCCGAAAATCGACCAGCCGCTGGTCGACGTCAGTGCTTCAAACTGCTCTCGCGCTGTGTCCAGGTTGCCGTTCGAATAATGCCAGCTCGCCACTCCGAACCCCGCCGATACGCCGCCCGGGCTGTCGGTCACGTCAGTCATGATTTCGTCCAGCGTCAACTCACCCTTGTAGAACAGACATAGTCGGTAATAGCTGGTGTTCTCGATAACATCCATATCGGCGGTGATGGCATCCAGTACTTTTTTCGCATCGGCCTCTCTGCCCATGCGGCGCAAAATCGTGTATCGCCAATGCGTCGTCGACACCTTGTTGTCGGCATTTCGTGCGGCGTTAAATCCACTTTCGTAGGCACGGTACGCGTTCTCCCAATCGTGCTTCAGGAAGTAGGAGAGGCCCAGGTGATACCAGATGTTGCCGTGCAGACTGCTGATGGGAATGCCCTGCGCATTTGGCAGCCCGTCGGGCTCTATTTCATTTTCGGTACCCTCAATAAGGGTCACCGCCTTCTCAAAGTCCGCTATGGCGTGATCAAATTCGCGGATGGAAATATAGCGATGACCGCGATGTCGATACAGGCGGGCATCATCGGGGTGCCTGGCAATGCCCTCACTGAATATTTCAATCGCGCCCCGGTAGTCACCTGTATACGCCGTGCGGCGTCCGTACCAGACAATACTGTCCGCGTCATCGGGATTGGCCTCATAATCTGCGCGGGCCTCCGCCAGCCTCTGCAACGCGCCATCGCTTGGTTTTGCCGCAAACAATGGCTCGCCCGTAACCGTCAACGCCTGGGCACCCTCAGGCACATCCGGCAGAAAGCCCGCGGCCCAGCCAGATACAGAACACGATAATGCGGCGAGTAATACAACACTCTTTCTAATTGTGATTTTCATGACAGCTTTCTCTTCAGTTTGATTCAAGGGCAACAATCGATTCGATTCTCTGCGACATACGATCGATCGCTTGCGCCGCCAGTTCCATTTGTTCGGGCACCAACGCATAGTCGCGCTGTTCAATCGCTTCGCGTACGCCGGGGATGGTTTTGACTCCATACCCGGTGTAAAAGCCCGGTGCGTATATATGATGTTTGTACCAATTCCGCCCCGTGAGGCCTTCTTCCCGCGTTAACAACTGTTCGCTGCTGTAGAGAAGTGCATTCACCTCAGCGGACGGCGCCGCGCCCGCAGCAACCGTATCGTGATACGCGTCTGCCGCTTTTTGCAGTCTGTCCAGCGCGTTTTTTAATGGTGCGAAATTGAAGTACGGCACTGATTCCTGTCTTTTTGGCGGACCCAGCGTCTTGGTGGGGTCCAGCGCCGCGGCGTAGGTGCCATCGTCTATGAGCTGGTTTCTTTGCTCGGTATCTGCACGATTCGTGTCCGCCAGCTCTTCAATCTCTGTCACATACAAACCAATATTGTCCGCAAGCCCCGTGAACTCAAAAGGCAGCCGGGGCGCATTGGCCAACCGCAGTGTCGCCCGACCGGCAACTTTGGCCAGGGTCTCGCCGTAGACAAGCCCGGGATCCCTCCAGGTCGAGTAGTGCTCATAGGTGTCGTACAACGTGTGGTAACTGCCGCCGGCTCCTTCGCCACCGAAACCCAGGTTCGCCGAAGCGATTCCCAGATGTTGCAGGAAGGGCGTGTAGTCGGAGCCGGACCCCATTGGGTATATCCGCAGATCGTCGCGGTTGTTCGCCTCATCCCTGTCCCGGTCTGTTTTCGCATTGAGTTTCAGGTAAGCACGACGGCGCTCTTTTATTGACATATCCATGCGCGGATCGCGGACGTCTTCCATGATCTGGTTGAAAAAGCGTTCCAGCGTATGGCTGCCACCAATATTGACGAAACCACGACCGTTTCCATCGGTGTTCAAATACGCCACCGTATGCTGCTTGAGCTCTTTTGCATGATGCTCAGCCCACTCCGTTGATCCGATGAGACCGGGTTCCTCCGCATCCCAAGCCGCGTAGATAATCGTGCGCGAAGGTCGTTGACCGGATGCCGCCAGTTCCCCCACCGCACGAGCCTCGGCGAGCAAAGCTACCAGCCCGGATAACGGGTCGGCCGCGCCATGATTCCAGCCATCGTGGTGATTGCCGCGTATGACCCATTCATCGGGATATTCACTGCCCTTGAGGGTCGCGATAACGTTATAGGCAGTAACCCGCTCCCAGTTAAATGCCACTTTCAGGCGGACACGCGCTGGCCCCGGCCCCAGATGATAGGTAATTGGCAAGCCGCCGCGCCACTCGGCGGGCACTACCGCTCCGTCCATCGCGGCCAGCAATGGCAAGGCATCCCGCTCGGAAATCGGCAGCACGGGGATTTTGGTAATCGTCCCGGCATCCTCGATTTTCAATCGCTTCGCGCGTTTGGTGGCACCGATGCCTGGTGTCAGCACGTCACCCGGGTAGGTTGGCATGTCCATGACCGAACCTCGTTGCACGCCACTGGCGTGCTTGAACGGCCCCTTGGGATAAACGTCACCAGCACCGTAGCCATCATCGCCCGGATCCGAGTAAATGATCGTGCCGATCGCGCCTTTTTCGCCCGCCAGTTTCGGCTTGATGCCACGCCATGACTTACCGTATTTGGCGATCGCGATCTTGCCCGCCACATCAATGCCATGACGTTCCAGAACTTCATAATCCTCGGGTCTGCCGTAGTTGACAAAAACCAGCTCACCTTCAACTTCCCCGTCCACCGAAAATGCGTTGTAGGGGGGCAGAAGACCCTCCCTGACGGACGTGCTGGCGTCCTCCACCAGCGTCTCCTCGCGCAACGTGGCGGTGAACGTCGTGGGCGCGAGCAGTTCCAGTTCGCGGATAGCAGGCGTTGGCAGCAGAATATCGTACTCCGCAATTTCTACCTCATAGCCCCAGGACCTGAACAACCCGGCAATAAAATCCGCATTCTCTTTGCTCGCCGGCGAGCCAACATGGTGGGGCCTGGCCGACATTTGCCGCAACCAGCCATCCATGTCGTCGCGATTCAGCTTTGCATCGTATGCCGATTCGAGCTGCCGTTGTGCGGTCGTATCCGCCGCATCGAAACCCAGAATCTGGCCGGCATGAACGAATCCGCCGATGCTGCCAAGCAACGCCGCTAGAACCCAATGTCGCATTTCACTTCCCCCTGCTGGAACTATTATTTCTCACGAGCTTCCGCTCTGAATCCGAGCCGGCAGCCTGTCCTGTTTCTCTGCGCTGAATCTAGGCGGCAGGCGCAACAATCAGTGCGCGCAACTCCTCCAGAAACTGTTTCACCCTGACGGCATGATCAGCGCCGATTCGCAGCAGTAATTTTTGTCCGCTCGACAGGGACTCCAGTTGCGGATCGGCGTATTCATACAAAACATTCGGTCGCACAAGTTCAACCGGACCGTCCATGTCCGGAGTCGCCAGCAGATGATCGATCACTTCAACCGCGCGATCATTGAAAAAACCCTGCGGGTAACCCAGCCCGGCATAGGCTTCCTGAAACAGCGGGTAAAACCGCCGATAGACCTCGACAAGTGCGACCAAATCAGCATTGGCGAGCAAATTCACCACAAAATCGTAGCGCTGATAGTTGGCGGCGTTGACCGTGTACACGCCGCTGCCATCCTGGCCGTCTGCCAGGTAGGGGCCGATGATGCCGCCGATCGGGCGAATTCGCTCCGCTACATGATCGCGCGACAAATTGTCGACCGTGGCGACAATTTTTTCGATGACGGCCGTATCTACCAACAATTCTGTCATGCCATCGCCGAATAATTGGGCCATATCAAGCCTGAAGTATTCGTCGCTCTGATCCAGAGCGGGCAATTGCATCAGGTCTTCGCGCTCGCTCAGGCCGGATGCCTTTTGCGGCAGTGGATAACGCGGACCGGTCGCCTCCGGGACCTCTGACACCGGCGCCGATTCGGTCGCTGTAACCGGTATTGGTTGTGACGGGGATTTGACCTGTTGCCAGTAGTACCAAAGTGCCCCGGCAGCAGCGGCGACCAGCAATACTGGAATCAACCATTGTGAGTTGCGATCGTGCATATCGAAATCCCGTTAACGCCCGTATTACAGGCGGATGAAAAACCGTGATTGGTTTGTTCAACGGCACCCCAATAGTAACCTCTGCACCTGCTATGTCGACCGCATTCACCGCTTTTTGTATCGCGTAGCAATTGAGACACCATTTGCGGCGGCGGCACCTCGCACTCTATGATCGCGGGCAACCATTAACTGCTACCGGATCCTGCGCATGAAAACCCGCTTGTTGCCCTTTCTGCTTTGCTCATTGCTGGCTGCCTGTAGCAAAACAACGGCGCCGCCCGCCGTTGCCGGCATCGACCAGCTTGCCAATGATTACTTGTTCCTGGAACTCAGCATGGGCTGGCATGACAGCGCCCACGTTGATGCCTACTTCGGACCCGAAGAGATCAGGATCGCTGCCAATGAAGCTCAATTAAGCCTCGACGAAATCCGCCGCCGCGCAAAAGATCTCGTGAAGCAACTGCGCCAGACCATGGATCCTGAGGACGATTCTGTCCTAAGGGCCCGCGTAGACGGGCTCATTGCGCGACTCACGGCACTGGACACTCGCATTGCTCTGAACCAGGGAGAGACTCTGTCCTTCGACAGCGAAGCCGAACGGTTGTTTGGCACTCGAGCACCCAATCATGATACGGCACACTTTGACGCGATTCTGGAAGACATCGAGGCGCTGGTCCCTGGCGAGGGCGATCTGTCGCAGCGGGTCAACGAATTTCGCGATCTTTTCGTCATCCCACCCGCCAAACTGCCACTGGTCTTCGATGCCGCGATAGCGGAATGTCGCCGCCGTACGCTTGAGTTTGTGGAATTGCCGAACAACGAATCGTTCAGCATCGAATACGTCAATGACAAACCGTGGTCAGGCTACAACTGGTACCAGGGCAACGCGCAAAGCCTGATTCAGATCAACACGGACTTGCCTACGTTTATCAGCCGCGCTGTCGATCTGGGCTGTCACGAAGGTTATCCCGGCCATCACACCTACAATGCCTTGCTGGAGAAAAACCTCGTCAACGGCCTGGGATGGAGTGAATTCTCGCTCTATCCCCTTTTCAGCCCTCAGTCCCTGATTGCCGAGGGCAGTGGCAACTACGGCATCGAACTCGCTTTCCCGGGGAATGACAGGCTCCGCTTCGAACAGGAAGTCCTGTTTCCACTCGCCGGCCTGGATCCGAATGCCGCTGACCGTTACTACGCACTGCTCGAATTGCTCGGAAAACTGAATTACGCCGGCAATGAGGCGGCGCGAGACTACCTGAACGGGGACATGAGTCGGGCGGAGGCGGTACAGTGGTTGATTCACTATTCGTTGTCATCACCGGCACGGGCGCGAAAGAGCGTCGATTTCATCGATACCTATCGCAGCTATGTCATTAACTACAATGTTGGCAAGGACATGGTCCGGCAGTACGTTGAACGGGATACGGCGAATGCGGCAGAGCGATGGGAGAAATTCCGGAAGATGCTATCTACGCCAATGCTGCCGTCTGATCTCCGCCAGGAGTAATAATCTGCGGCCGGACGCGGTCTGCTTAGGCTATGGACACTGAACTTTCAACCACACCAAAGCGACGCTCTGTCATGGGATATTCATTTCTGGTTGCTGTTTTTCTGGTTCTCGCGGTAGCGGTGTTTTTCGTGGTCAATCGACCGCGGCTCATCGTCATCGAAGCCGAATTGCCGCAACACTTTCCAACCGCAGGGTTTTCGCACCAGGAGTTCGAGTCACTGTTGCAGCGATTCGTGGACGACGAGGGCCATGTCGACTATGAGAACTGGCATCAGGACGCAGCCGCAATGGGCCTGCTTGACTCCTACCTGGCCGCCGTCGCCGCCTACAGCCCGGTTAATTCACCCTCCCGCTTTGAGCGCAAGAGTGACCAGCTTGCCTACTGGCTATATGCCTATAACGCGTATGTCATTCGAAACGTTCTGAGCCACTGGCCGCTGGAAAGCGTGACGGATCTAAAGGCGCCCTTTGAAGTCGTGACGGGATTCGGGTTTTTCTGGCAACAGAGGTTCTTGTTTGGTGGCGAAGCGAAGAGTTTATACAGCGTCGAGAACAGCGTCATACGGTCCACCTTTCGCGATCCCCGCATCCACTTTGTCCTTAACTGTGCCAGCGAAAGTTGCCCGGTCATGCGCCCGAACCTCCCTACCGGCGATGACCTCGAACCATTCCTGGAGAGCGCGACGGCCGCATTCATCAGCGACCGAAGCAATGTGCTCATTGACCATGAACGGCGACGGGTGGTCCTCTCAGATATCTTCAAATGGTACGAGAAAGACTTTCTCAACGATTTGCGGCGCCAGGGGTTGCCCTCCGACGCCGGCCTCATCGGCTATCTGCAAAGTGCCGCACCAAAATCCATGGCCGACGAACTGGCTGCCGCCAGCGACTATGAAATTGAGTTTCCGGGCTACGACTGGTCGATCAACAGTTCACAAGCGCGTTGACCGATCCGGTATCAGCGCAGCTGTTTCGATGTCCCGGTAGCGCTGTTGGCGAGTCGTTGTTTGCGACGTTTGCTCGCCAACAGGACGGGAAGCGTTTTCTTTCTCGGAACCGCCGCGGGTTTGCCCACATAGAAACCCTGTGCGTAATCCACACCCAGCTCAGCCAGCAGCGAAAATACCGGTCCGTTCTGCACGTACTCGGCGATCGTTTTCATGCCGGCCTCGCGACCGATTTCAGCGATCAGCCGTACCATTTTCTGGTCGACGGTGTTCTTGGCCAGATTACGAATAAACGCGCCATCAATCTTGATGTAGTCAACCGACAGTTGCTGCAGATAACCCAGCGAACTGTAACCTTTGCCAAAATCATCCAGCGCCACCTCGCAGCCCATTTCCCGCAGGGCCGTGATCTGTTTTTCGACATGAGACAAATGGCGAACCGCCAGGTTCTCGGTGATTTCAAACATTATCTTGCTGGCGGCGACCCCGTATTTATCCAGACGTGACTGCACGTACGACGAAAGGTTTTCCGTCTCGAACGCGTTCGCAGAAAGGTTAATTGCGAATCGAAGTGTCTCATCATTCTGGCAATGCAGCGCGTAAGCCTCAATGGCATGGTCGATCATCCATGCATCTATTTCCGCCATCAGACCAAAGCGAATCGCCGCCGGTAGAAACATATCCGGACTGACGATTTTGTCGTCGTCCATTTTCAGGCGGACCAGCACTTCATGATGTGATGTTTCGCCGGTGGTAATGTCAACAATCGGCTGGAATCGTAACAGGAACAAATCCTGATCAATCGCCTCCCGCAACTTTCGCATCCAGCCAACGTCTTCCACCATCTGTTCGGTTTCACGCTTCGAGACGCGATAAAAGGTAGCTCGATTGCGACCGCTGGCCTTGGATTCCCGGCAGGCGATGTCAGCCTGGGCAATGACGTCATCCTGCTTCACGTCACCGGTTGGAATCATGGTAACGCCAATGCTGCAATGAACGTGAATGACGGTTTCATCCTCAATGTGGGTCAGTTGCCGCATGTCTTCCAGGATCTTTTCAGCAAGGTCGCGTGCTTTTCGCTTGCTGATATCCCGCGCCAGAATGGCAAACTCATCGCCACCGAATCGGGCAACCATTACGTGATCGCCGACTGAACGCACCAGACAATCCGCCACCTTCTGGATCAGGCGATCGCCGGCCGGGTGACCGCAGGTGTCATTGACATACTTGAATTGATCCAGATCGACAAAGAACAGCGCGCCACAAGATCGGACACGAGACTTCCGGGACAATTCCTTTTCCAGTTCTTCCACGAATCGACGCCGATTGTAGAGACCGGTCATTTGATCGTGGTTCGCCAGTTGAAGCAGTTTGGCATCCCGTTCGCCGAGCGCCATAGCCGTCGATTCCAGTGCCTCCACAATCTCGGAAATTTCCCGGTGGGCCGCCGGCTTGAACTCAACTTTCAAATTTCCTTTGGCCAGTTCGGCGATAGGATGTTGCAGGTCGGAGATGGCACGTAACGCCCTCCTCAGCAACATCCGGCCAAAAAATCCGGACACGATCAGCAACACCAGCAATGCCAGGATTGCCAACTGAATGTTCTTCAGAAGGTTGTTGTGAAACTCCGCAAAATTGAGACCCAGGCCGACGAAGCCGACCAGTTCCATGGACGCCTCTGATTCTTCGGCCAGGGGATCGAAGTCGAACAAGCCATCATTTGCGATCGAGGCCGTCCAGATGGGCGCATAGATTTCAAATGCCTGCACATCCAGCAAGCTGTTAAACATCAGATACGGCTGCTCGGCACCGATCAGCGTTGAAACCTCTGCCAGCAACTCCTCCGACATGGGTTGACCGATAGCGGATGTGCTGCTTGCAGAGTCGGGCTGACTGGAATTGGACACGGTTTTCAGACGCGAGCCATCAAGGCGATAATACGATACCTGGTTGATCTCCTGATATTTGTCGATATAACTCTCGAGACGAAGGGTCACCTCTTCGTCATAGGGCAAATACAATGGTGCACCCAGTTCGTGTAATTCCTGAGTCCACTGCGTCGCCCAGCGACTGTAATTTTTTTGCAGCACCCACTGACCACCCCAATAAAGTGCCGCAATGGCAAGCGCACCGATCACGGCGGTAATCAGTATTTGCAGAGTGAGGATTTCGTGAACCAGCACCCGCTGGCCACGGAAACTCATCAAGCGCTTCAGGTCTTCCCGAAGCGTCGAACGACTCAGGACGGATGCAATCCAGGATCTCAACGAGCTTCCTCAACCGACGCGCTATCGTCGTGGGCGAGCGGTTGAATCAAATTCGGGTTTGTCAGCACCGTAATTTCCGACAGCGGTGTCATTGCCGGTACCGATTCCAGATCACCGTTGGTCAAGTCCTCAATCACGGCCACGATGGTTTGTGCAATATC
>CAYUOY010000135.1:0-11052 GCA_964446495.1 uncultured Woeseiaceae bacterium
CCATGAAGATCAGAATCTCGCAGCGCGGATCCATCGCTCCGGACGTCCACCATTTGCGGCCATTGATGACGTATTGATCACCTTGCCTGACAATCGAGGCTTGAATATTGGTGGCATCCGATGACGCAACGCCCGGCTCTGTCATAGCGAATGCAGAGCGGATTTCACCCTTTAGCAGCGGTCGCAACCAATCTTCTTTATGTGTTTCGCTGCCGTAACGGAACAGGACTTCCATATTCCCGGTATCCGGAGCCGAGCAATTGAAGGCTTCCGAACCGATCAGAGAGCGACCCATTATTTCTGCCAGCGGCGCGTACTCAAGATTGGTCAGCCCCGCACCATATTCACTGCCGGGCAAAAACAGATTCCACAAATCCGCGGCACGGGCTTTGGCCTTCATCTCCTCCATGATCGGTGGAATAATCCAACGGGAGTCGCCGCTGTTCACTGCGTCGAAATACGTCGCCTCATTGGGGTAAACGTGCTCCGCCATAAAATCGGACACTCTGGCGCGAAGCTGCTGTGTTTTTTCGGTGTAGTCGAAATCCATTCTGAATCGATTCTCTTCAGTGGTGTCAGTCCCGAGTCGGCGGAGCATACCTGCATATAAGGTATCGGACCAGTCCAGCCATTGGTGGCCAAACGGGACCCCTCAAATATCGCCGCAATGAGCCTTCTGAATCCGCTACTATCGCATTGCCGAGATCATGATGCCTCAGGAGAATCCATCCATTGAAAGCCATATTGTGCAAACAGCACGGCAACCCGGACACGCTGGTATTCGCGGACGTCGACGAACCCACGCTAGCGGCGGGTGAGGTACGAATCGCGGTCAAAGCCTGCGGCATCAATTTTCCGGATGTACTGATGGTTGCCGGTAAATATCAAATGCAGCCCCCGCTGCCGTTCTCACCCGGCGCCGAACTGGCCGGGGAGATCCTGGAGACCGCCGACGATGTTACGCAGCTCGTGGTGGGGCAAAGAGTGCTCGCACTCTCCTCGTTTGGCGGCATGGCCGAGCAGATTTGTGTGTCGGCACACACGGTGTTGCCCATTCCCGACAACATGCCCTTTGAGACCGCGGCGGGATTCCTCCTGACCTACGGCACCTCATACCATGCGTTGAAGCAACGAGCTCACTTGCAGGAAGACGAAACATTGCTCGTGCTGGGGGCTGCCGGCGGCGTCGGTCTGGCGGCGGTAGAACTGGGCAAACTCATGGGTGCCAGGATCATTGCCGCGGCAAGTTCTCCGGAGAAGCTGGCTGTTGCCAGCGAATTCGGAGCTGCACTGGGAATCGATTATTCGCACGAGTCTTTGAAGGAAAAGGTGGCTGAATTAACCTCCGGCAAAGGGGCCGATGTAATTTACGATCCGGTGGGCGGCGAGCTCTTCGACGAATGCCTGAGGGCGATCGCCTGGAATGGCCGCATTCTGATCGTCGGCTTTGCCAGCGGGACGATACCGAAAATACCGGCAAACTTGCCATTGCTGAAAGGCGCATCGGTGGTCGGTGTCTTTTGGGGTCGTTTCACTCAAATGCAGCCTGAAATGCATCGGCAAAATACACAGGATCTGTTTGCCTGGTACGCATCGGGTGACATCCGTCCAAAAATCTCCCGTACCTTTCCGCTCGAAGACGGTGCGAGCGCAATTGGCATGCTCGCGAATCGTCTGGCAATCGGAAAAGTTGTTGTCGTAATTTAGTTTAATTATCAAATCGTTACTCACGTCTTTTAAGGTGTCTTAAGACATGTCAACGATGGCAGTAAAAGCGGCGGCAACCGTGGTCGACAGGAAGCGGCACCGACGTACTAGTTAGTATCCCAAGCAACTGATTTTTCAATGGTTGACATAGCCAGAAGCATCAAACATGATCCACTGTATGCAGCCATTGACCCTATCTAACATCTCTTTCCCAGGGGGAATCCGCGTGGAGCTTCTTACGGTGCTTCAGAGCGTGCTCCTTAGGAGGACGAGTCGCGGGTAGTGAAGAACGGCAACAGATAACACAAACCCCGCATTCCAACAGGATCGTGGGGTTTTTTTTGGCACCTTTGACGGTATTAGTGAACACAATAGCAACGGCCGGCGGCCGTTCAAAAGGAAGAACAAACCATGCAAATGTATACGGAAAAAGACGTCGACACTTCTATCCTGAGCGGCAAGCGTATCGCCATTTTAGGATATGGGAGCCAGGGTCGGGCACATGCCCTGAATCTCAAGGATAGCGGTTTGGATGTCGTTGTAGGGTTGCGCCCTGAAGGCGCCAGCTGGAGCAAGGCAAAGGCCGATGGGCTGGTCGTCGAAGAACCCGCCGAAGCGGTCAAGGGTGCCGCCATCACGGCATTTCTTACGCCCGACATGGTGCAGGAATCTCTGTACGAAATCGTTCAGCCGCAGCTGGTGGAAGGCTCTGCCATTCTTTTTGCGCATGGCTTCAACATTCACTACAAACGCATCGAGCCACGAGCGGATCTTGACGTTGTCCTGATTGCACCCAAAGGCCCCGGCGGTCTCGTCCGGCGCCAGTACGAAGAAGGGCACGGCGTGCCCTGCCTGGTCGCAGTCGAGAAAGACACGACGGGTAACGGACTGGCTCTCGCCCTCGCCTACGCTCACGGCATCGGTGGCGCACGCGCTGGTGTCATCGAGACAACCTTCGCGGAAGAAACCGAGACTGATCTGTTCGGCGAACAGGCTGTATTGTGTGGCGGAGCCACGGAATTGGTCGTGGCCGGTTTCGAAACACTGGTCGAAGCCGGTTATCAACCGGAAGTCGCCTATTACGAATGCATGCATGAACTGAAATTGATCGTCGATCTGCTGCATGAAGGCGGGCTAAGAAAAATGCATCAATTCATCAGCGACACGGCGGCATACGGCGATCTGGTCAGTGGGCCCAGGGTCATCGATGCCCACGTACGGCAAAACATGAAGGATGTCCTGAGCGACATACAAAACGGGACCTTTGCGGACAACTGGATCAAGGAAACAGAAGCTGGCCAGGGTGAGTACCGGCGCATGATGGATGCGGATCTTGAACACCCGATCGAAAAAGTCGGCGCGCAACTGCGCTCGCAGATGGACTGGTTGGAAAACTAACTCGCCGCTGGCGGACACAAATCATGCCTGACCACATCGACAATCTGGATGACACGGACTGGGGCTCGGATACAGGCTCACCACCTGCACCGATTTCGCTCAGTGACGTAGAAGCGGCGTACAAGGTCATCGCGCCACTCCTGGCACCAACACCGCTGATCGGCCACCCGCTGTTATCTTCGAAACTGGGTACAGAGACGCTCGTAAAGCTGGAAAACGTGCAGCGGATTGGAGCCTTCAAGATTCGCGGCGCCCTCAACCTGCTCGCCAGCATGGACCAGAAAGCGCGCAAAAAGGGCATTGTTACCGCAACCCGGGGTAATTACGGTGCTGCGTTGGCAGAAGCCTGCTCGATGCACGATGTGGAATGCACGGTATTTGTGCCACAAGGTAATAGTCCGGATAAAAACGCAGCGGTGGTGGCCCTGGGCGGCAACATCGTTACCAGGGGGCATGATTTCGATGCCGCCTGGGATGCCTCCGTGCGGCATGCGAGAAATATCGGTGCCATTTCAATTCACCCTGCCAAGCGGCCTGAACTGGTGGCCGGACAAGGAACGGTAGCACTGGAAATTCTTGAACAACTCGATGCAGATCTGGATGTCTTGTTCATACCGGTAGGTGGTGGCAGCCTTGCCGCAGGCGTGACGACTGTCATGAAAGCGAAATCCCCACAAACCCGGCTAATTGCCGTGCAGGCGGAAAATGCGCCGGCCTTTCATCACGCCTGGCACACACAGGAATTCTCACCCATGGTCGTCAACGAGACAATCGCAGACGGTCTGGCAACGCGAGTGCCCGTCCGCTACACGCTGAACATGATGCGCGAACTGGATGATTTCGTTTTGGTGAGCGAAGAGGAAATTTGCACCGCCATCCGCTGTTACGCCCAGAAGTTACACCAACTAGCCGAGGGCGGTGGCGCCGCGCCCCTGGCCGCGGCATTGAAAATGAAAGACGAGCTTGCTGGCCAGCGTGTCGGCCTGATTCTGTCCGGTGGCAATATCGATCGGACCGCTTTGCAAAGGGCGATTCAACCGGATGCGCCGGTACATACCCCACACGCAATTCCCAATTTCCCCATGGCCAGTCTCGACTACGGAGACTGAGAGACGTTCCTATGCGATCAAACCACGTACAAATATTCGATACAACATTGCGCGACGGCGAACAGGCACCTGGCTGCAGCATGACGATTCGCGAGAAACTTCGCATTGCCAAGGCATTGTCTGATCTCAACGTAGACATCATCGAAGCAGGTTTCCCGGCCGCATCGCCCGGCGATTTCGACGCCGTCAAAGCCATCGCGGATGCGAACCACGGACCCGTCATCTGCGGTCTTGCGCGTTGCAATCCGGAAGATATCCAGAAAGTGCACGCGGCCGTCAAAGGCGCGGACAAGCACCGAATTCATGTGTTCGTTGCAACCAGCGCCATTCATCGTGAATACAAGCTCAAGATGGCTAAGGAGGAAATCATCAAGAGTGCCGTGGGTGCTATCTCACTGGCAAAAGAACTTTGTGATGATGTAGAGTTTTCCCCGGAAGACGCCTCCCGAACTGAACTCGCCTACCTCGCGGACGTGGTCTCGGCCGCCATAGAAGCCGGCGCGACCACGGTAAACATTCCGGACACGGTCGGCTATACCGTGCCAACAGAATTCGAGCAGTTGTTTCAGTATCTCAAGCAGAACGTTGCGGGCATCGATGACATAACGTTAAGCGTGCATTGCCATAACGATCTTGGAATGGCAGTGGCCAACAGCCTGGCCGCCGTGGCGGCAGGAGCACGCCAGATCGAATGCACCATCAACGGAATCGGTGAACGAGCCGGCAACTGCTCGCTGGAAGAAGTCGTTATGGCTATGCGGACGCGTGAGGAATACTTTGAGCTGGAAACGGGTATTGAAACAAGCCGACTGTATCCCACGGCCCGGCTGGTCGCCGGCGTCATTGGTATGCAAATTCCACGTAACAAAGCCATTACCGGCGAGAACGCCTTTGCACATGAAGCGGGCATCCATCAGCACGGCATGCTGCAACACCACTCGACCTACGAAATTATGCGACCGGAAGACGTTGGACTGAGCCATTCCAACCTGGTACTCGGCAAGCACAGCGGTCGACACGCGTTTCGCGAGCGCGTGAAAGATCTTGGCTTCGACCTGGACGAATTCGAGACCAATCGTGCGTTCCTTGAATTCAAGAGTCTGGCGGACAAAAAGAAGGATATGTACGACGGCGATATTGAAGCCATCATCATGAACGTTGGCAGCACCTCGACAGGTCCCTGGATCATGAAGTCGATGAGTGTGTCATCTGGCACCGATCAGCCCGCCACGGCCACCATTACACTGGTCGATGAGAACCATGTCGAAATTTCGGAATCAGCCCAGGCATCCGGCCCCGTAGAAGCGGCTTTTCATGCTCTGGAACAGGCTACGGGCGTGAGCCTGGTATTGCGAAAATTTGAATTGCACAGCGCGACGATTGGTGACGACGCCCAGGGTGAGGTGACGGTGACGGTTGACTACAACGATCAGCCCCATCGTGGACACGCTGCTTGCGTCGATATCGTTGAAGCAGGCAGTCGCGCATACCTGGAAGTTATCAATCGAATTCTGCGACGACGTGCCCGGGGCCTCGAGCAGACCGTGTTGGAAGCTGACACAAATCGAGCTCCTATTTGAGTTACAACAAGGCGGGTGCGCAAGCGCAAGTCCCCTGATAGAGTACGCGGTCCTGAAACAGGCGCTTAGCAACGCGGAGAAAAAAGAATGAGTTTTGATGGCGGAAAATTGATCTGGTTGAACGGACGGATGGTGCCGTGGGACGAGGCCACAGTCCACGTGATGGCACATGCGCTGCATTACGGCTCCTCTGTTTTTGAGGGCATCCGCATGTACAAGACACCGGATGGCCCAAGAATTTTTCGCCTGACCGATCACATGCGCAGGCTTTATGACTCCGCAAAAATTTACCGTATGCCCATTCCCTATGAACTGGATGAACTTATTAACGTTTGTAAACAGGTCATCGTCGAAAATGACCTGATGGATGGGGCCTATCTCCGCCCGATCGTCCTGCGCGGCTATGGTGAAATCGGCCTTGCGCCCAAACCGGATCACCCGGTAGACGTCGCCATAGCGGCCTGGAAATGGGGTGCATACCTTGGCAGCGAAGCACTGGAAAATGGTGTCGATGTCTGCATCTCAAGCTGGCAACGAGTCGCTCCGAATACTTTGCCGGCGCTCGCGAAAGCCGGGGGCAACTATCTTTCCAGCCAGTTGATCAGTACCGAGGCCAAACGCCTTGGTTTTGCCGAAGGCATCGCGCTTTCGACTGACGGCACAGTGAGCGAGGGAGCGGGCGAGAATCTTTTCGTTATCCGCGACGGTGAGGTAATTACGCCACCCGCTGCCTCGTCTATCTTGACCGGGCTGACACGACACACGCTTATTAAGCTGGCTGCACGACTGGGGATTACTGTCCGGGAACAATCCATTCCGCGCGAAGCGTTGTACCTCGCGGATGAGATGTTTTTTACCGGTACTGCCGCCGAAGTAACGCCTATTCGTTCCGTCGATCGAATCGAGATTGGCAATGGCAAGCGCGGACCGATTACCGAGCAATTGCAACAGGCCTTCTTCGGTTTGTTTGATGGGTCCACCGCGGATGATGACCGTTGGCTGGAAAGCCTGGAGATGTCGTCGAACGGCGGTGCCTGAGGCGGTATGAGTCGACGCCGTAAATGAGCAATCCACAACCCAGGACAATGTTCGATAAAGTCTGGTCCGACCATCTGGTGGTGGATGAGACACTCGATGCTCCTGCCGTTCTGTACATCGACCTGCATCTGATCCACGAGGTCACGACGCCGCAGGCATTTTCGCTGCTGCGCAGTCGCAATCTCTCGGTCAGGCGACCGGACCTTACGCTGGCTACCATGGACCATTCAACGCCCACGACCCCGGTGAGGTCATTGAAAGATCTGCAGATTGTTGGCGAAAGTGCCACCGCACAAGTACTTAAGATGCAGGAAAATTGCACAGACTTCGGCGTCAAGCTACTTGACTTCGACAGTGATCAGCGCGGCATCGTGCACGTTATTGGCCCGGAATTGGGTGCGACTCAGCCAGGAAAGACCATCGTTTGCGGCGACAGCCACACCAGTACGCACGGCGCATTCGGAGCGCTGGCATTCGGCATAGGAACCACTGAAGTGGGACACGTTCTCGCCACCCAGTGCTTGCTGCAACGCAAAGCCAAAACGCTGCTTATTGAGGTAAGCGGCACGCTTCAAAAAGGGGTTACGGCAAAAGACCTCGTGCTGGCAATCATTGGCCAGATCGGTGTGGATGGTGGCACCGGCCACGTCATCGAGTATCGCGGCTCAAGTATCACGGCCATGAACATGGACGCGCGCATGACCATTTGCAATATGTCCATTGAAGCAGGTGCCCGTGCTGGCATGATCGCGCCTGACGATACGACCTTCAACTACCTCAGAAATCGGCCATGGGCCCCTGATGACGCCAATTGGGACGCGGCCCTGGCGCGCTGGCGGCAGTTGCCGAGCGATCAGGACTCGAGCTTCGACAAGACAGTGACCATCGATGGCAGTGAACTCGAGCCTATGGTGACCTTCGGTACCAACCCGGGCATGGTCGTCGCCGTTAACGATCCTGTTCCGAGCGACGGTGATGCAGGGTTCAAAAAGGCCATCGACTACATGCAGATAACGGCCGGCAAACCACTTTCCGAAGCCGGAGTTGATGTCGTCTTCATTGGTAGTTGTACCAATTCGAGAATCTCCGATCTGCAACAGGCCGCCAGTATATTTGAGGGGCGAAAAGTTGCCGCCGGTGTCAGGACGTTGGTCGTTCCCGGATCACAGCAAATCAAGCGCGAGGCTGAGGCCATGGGCCTGGACAAAATATTTGAATCGGCCGGGGCCGAGTGGCGCGAATCGGGCTGTTCCATGTGCCTGGGCATGAATGGCGACACCGTTCCCAGTGGCAAACTCAGCGTTAGCACCAGCAACCGTAATTTCGAGGGACGGCAGGGAAAAGGGGCGCGCACCATTCTTGCCAGTCCACTCACTGCCGCCGCATCCGCTATCGAAGGCCGGGTTGCCGATCCGCGCCGTTATCTGTGACCGCTTAGTGAAACCCATTCGAAAAATTAAATCACGGACGGTCGTCCTCGCCAATACCGACGTGGATACGGATCAGATCATCCCGGCACGATTTCTCACGACGACAACACGCGACGGTCTTGGCGAAAAATTGTTTCACGATTGGCGCTATCTTCCCGATGGTTCGAACAATGTTGATTTCATCCTGAACAAGGACGATTCCTCAGGTTGTAACATTCTCGTTGCCGGACGAAATTTTGGTTGTGGCTCATCGCGTGAACATGCTCCGTGGGCTCTCGTGGATTACGGTATTGAAGCGGTTATTAGCTCGGAAATTGCTGACATTTTTCGCTCGAACGCGCTGAAAAACGGTTTGCTACCGATCATGGTCGACGAGAATACGCTCGCCTGGTTACTGGAAAACCCCAATGCAGAGGTGGTGATTGATGTCGAAGCCTCGACGCTGACTCTGCCCGAGGGTACGACAGTCACCTACCCCATTGATCGCTTTGCGCGCTACTGCCTGCTGGAAGGGGTCGATCAACTCGGTTTTCTGCAGAAAAGAATCAGAGACATTCAACAATTTGAGGAGAATAGATCCTGGACGCCCTGATCACTGTATTGCCGGGTGATGGAATTGGCCCCGAAGTCGCGACGGCTGGTACCGAAATGCTCACCGCCGTTGGCGAAATTTTTGGACACCGCTTTACCTACTCCGAGCAGCTTATTGGCGGTGCCGCCATCGATGCAAAGGGCGAGCCATTGCCGGAAGACTCCATCGCCAGTTGCAAGGACAGCAATGCCGTCATGCTCGGTGCGGTCGGCGGGCCAAAATGGTCGGACCCCAACGCTACGATTCGTCCCGAACAGGGTATTCTCGCGCTGCGTGCTGCGTTGCAGGTCTTCGCTAACATAAGACCCGTGCAGATATTTCCGGAATTGACCAAGGCCTCACCACTCAAGGATGAATTACTTGAAGGTGTGGATCTGGTCGTGATTCGGGAGTTGACCGGCGGCATTTATTTCGGCGAAAAACAACGCGATGCTCACTCCGCCAGCGACCTGTGCATCTATCACGATTACGAAGTCGAGCGAATTGTTCGCTTCGCGGCTCGCCTGGCCGCAAGCCGAAGCGGCAAACTCTGTTCAGTAGACAAGGCCAATGTTCTCGAATCCTCCAGACTGTGGCGGGATGTAACCAGCAAGCTCATGGCGGCAGAATTCGCGAAAATCGAGCTGGAGCACATGCTGGTCGACGCCGCATCGATGTACCTGATTCGCCGGCCGGCGGATTTCGACGTCATCGTGACCGAAAACATGTTTGGCGATATTCTGACGGACGAGGCCTCGATGCTTGCGGGATCGATGGGCATGTTGCCGTCCGCCTCTCTGGGCGACGAAGGTGCCGGATTGTATGAGCCCATTCATGGATCGGCGCCGGACATTGCCGGACAGGGCATCGCAAATCCTTGCGGCATGATTGCAAGCATTGCAATGCTGCTACGGCACAGCCTGGAATTGGGCGAGGAAGCTGACGCGGTTGATCAGGCGATTGCGACGGTTATTACCGAGGGCGCCAGCACGGCTGATATTGCCGTCGCCGGGGATACCTCGTTGACCACCGAGGAGATGACCAACCGAATCATCGCCGCTATGCCGTCCTGACGGACTGTGGTCAAATGATTATTTCCACCGGCGTTTCGCGCATATTGTACGGCGAGGACATAACACGGCCGTAGGCACCGGTGTTGGCGATGACAATGACATCGTTTTCCTGACTTGGTGGAAGCTGGCGATCCGCACCGAACGTGTCTCCGGATTCGCAAATCAGGCCGACAACATTCACGGTCTCGGTTGCCGGTTCTCCGTAACGCGTCAGATTGACGATTTCATGGTACGCATCGTAGAGGGCCGGTCGGATCAGCGAATTCATGCCCGTCCCGACACCGATGTAGCGCCTCTCGCCCTTCCCTTTCAGCTGCGTCACATGGGTCAGGAGAATGCCCGCCTCCGAGGCAATATAGCGGCCTGGTTCCAGCCAGAACTGGTAACCAGGTAGTTGTTCTTTTACCTTCTGCAAAGTCTCGTCCATGGACTGCAGATCAAAAGTTGCGCCGCCGAGCCTGTCCCGGACGCCGAGACCACCGCCAAGATCAAGTACCTTCGCATTCGGGAAGCGGGCCGCGACCTGTGCCAGTTCGTTCGCCACGGTGCCCCAACTGCCGGATTCCGGGATGCCGCTGCCGCTGTGGGCATGAATACCCACCACGTCAGCCCCGGCCTTCTCAACCAGCGCTACGAGCTCCTCGATTTCCGATCGCGGAATACCGAATTTCGAATGATCGCCGGCGGTCTCTACATGCTTGTGGTGACCAAGACCCTCGCCCGGGTCCACGCGCAAAAATATCTTCTGCCCGGCAAACAGCCCCGGCCAGGCTTGTAAGGGATAAAGATTGTCGAGCGTCACCTGGATTTGGAAATCCTTGCTCCATTGATAATCTTCCCGTGGCGCAAAGTTCGGTGTAAATAAAATACGCGTCTTCTGCAAATCAGGCACGACACGCAGCAAGTGTTCGACTTCGCCCGGAGAAACACACTCGAAATCCACCGCTTCGGCTGCCAGAAAGCGCAGCAGGTCGGGGTTGAAATTGGCTTTCATTGCATAAAGAATCCGATCGATCGAGCTCAGGTCTCGCAGTCGTCGCACTGCCTGGCCTACGGTCTCCAGGTCGTACACGTAGGCATTCAACTGCTGACTGGCGATCTGCAGGAGTTCTTCCCTGCGTCGCAACCACCGCGGCCAATCTGTTG
>CAYUOY010000136.1:0-10819 GCA_964446495.1 uncultured Woeseiaceae bacterium
GCCTACAATCCACTCATTCCGGATGGTAGCAACTGGAAAGCGACCTTCATGGTTGAGTTTACTGACGCGGACGAGCGCCAGCGGATGTTGCAGCAACTGGTCGGGATCGAGAATCAGGTCTGGATGCAGGTTGGCGATCTCGATCTGATTCGGCCGATTGCGGATGAGGATCTTGAGCGCTCCGATGCGGACAAGACCTCCGCGGTTCATTTTCTGCGCTTTGAGCTGTCGGCGGAGCAGGTGTCGGCCTTGCAATCCGGTGCCGGGCTTGCGGCCGGACTGGACCATGAAAACTATCAGGTTGATGTTCGGCCGGTTGCCGACAACATTCGGCAATCGCTTCTGGATGACTTGAAGGAAAATTGATTTTCGCCCGAAGGCCGCCACCGCGATGACGTCACAAAGCACGCTTTCCGCCCAGTATTTTTCTCGCTCCAAACGAAAATTGCCTCAAGCGGATATCTGTTCTTCCTGCTAGAATCTCGCCGGGCTCAATTCGCTTGGCTGAGAGGTAAATGAGTAAACGATACGATGCGGCTGATATCGAGGTCCTGACCGGCCTCGAGCCGGTACGACGGCGTCCCGGTATGTACACCGATACGTCGCGACCAAATCACCTGGCCCACGAAGTTGTCGACAACAGCGTTGATGAGGCGCTGGCGGGTCACTGCAAGAAAATTGAAGTGACCTTGTACAAAGACGGATCGGTTGAAGTTAGCGATGACGGTCGCGGTATGCCGGTCGATATCCATCCAAAGGAAAAAATCCCCGGCGTCGAGCTGATTCTCACTCGCCTGCACGCGGGTGGAAAATTCAACAAGGAAAACTATCAGTATTCCGGTGGTTTGCACGGTGTTGGCGTGTCTGTCGTCAATGCCCTGTCGAAAAATCTGGAAATCTGGATTCGCCGCAACGGCAAGGAATACAACCTGAGTTTTGCCAACGGCAAGAAGCGTGGCAAGCTTGAAGTGGTTGGCAAGGTCGGCAAAGCAAACACCGGCACGACCATCCGTTTCTGGCCGGATGCGAAATATTTTGATTCCGTCAATATATCCATTCCGCGATTGAAGCACGCGTTAAAGGCCAAAGCCGTTTTGTGTCCGGGTCTGACCGTGAAGCTGTCCATTGAGAAGCCCAAAGAAAAAATAGAATGGTGTTATTCGGGTGGTCTGGAGGAGTATTTGCTCGAGGCCATCGACAAAGCTCCCCATCTGCCGGAGGAACCCTTCAATGGCAGCATGGCCGGCAACAATGAGGCCATTGACTGGGCGCTGGTCTGGCATACGAGCGATAAACAGGTGGTTACCGAAAGTTACGTCAACCTGGTGCCGACACCGCAGGGTGGTACGCATGTCAATGGATTGCGCACCGGCCTGACCAATGCGATCCGCGAGTTTTGCGATTTTCGCAGCCTGCTGCCACGTGGTGTGCAGCTTGCACCGGAAGATGTATGGGATGGCTTGAGTTTTGTTTTAAGTGCGAAGCTGGAAAATCCGCAATTCTCGGGGCAAACGAAAGAACGCTTGTCCTCGCGTGAATCGGCGGCGTTCGTGTCGGGCATCATCAAGGACAGTTTCTCGTTGTGGCTGAATCAGCATCCGGAAACGGGAGATCTGATTGCCCAACAGGCCATCAGCAAGGCGCAAGCACGCCTGAAAGCCGCCAAAAAGGTGGTCAGAAAGAAAATCGTGTCAGGCCCGGCCCTGCCCGGAAAACTGGCGGACTGCACCTCCCAGGAACCGGAGTTGTGCGAGATTTTCCTGGTCGAGGGCGATTCGGCCGGTGGTTCGGCAAAGCAGGCACGCGATCGCCACACTCAGGCCATCATGCCGCTGCGTGGCAAAATATTAAATACCTGGGAGGTGGATAGCGGTCAGATTCTGGCGTCCCAGGAGGTCCACGATATTAGTGTGGCACTGGGTGTCGACCCCGCCAGTGACGATATCAGCGGCCTTCGCTACCACAAAGTTTGCATCCTCGCCGACGCCGATTCGGACGGAGCCCATATCGCCACCTTACTCTGCGCGTTATTCCTGCGCCATTTCCGTGAACTGGTACTGGCCGGGCACGTGTATATCGCGATGCCGCCGCTGTATCGAATCGATGTCGGCAAGACCGTGTACTACGCGCTGGATGAAAGCGAACGCCAGGGTGTGCTGGACCGGATCGATGCTGAAAAGCAGCGCGGCAAGATCACGGTGACCCGTTTCAAAGGCCTCGGCGAAATGAACCCGGGCCAGCTGCGGGAAACAACAATGAATCGCGACACGCGCCGCCTGGTGCAGCTCACCATTAAGTCGCGGGATAACACCGATCAGCTAATGGACATGTTACTGGCCAAGAAACGATCCGCGGATCGCCGTAGCTGGCTGGAAAAGAAAGGTAACCTGGCAGAAATATGACGATGCAAAACCAACTGAACCTCGAGGGTGTCGAACAGCTGCCGTTGAAGGAATATACCGAGAAGGCGTATCTCGACTATTCAATGTACGTCATTCTCGATCGGGCGCTGCCGCAAATCGGCGATGGATTGAAGCCGGTACAACGACGCATCATTTACGCGATGAGTGAGTTGGGATTATCGGCCGGGCAAAAGCCGAAAAAATCCGCGCGCACGGTGGGCGACGTCATCGGTAAGTTTCACCCGCACGGTGACTCCGCTTGTTACGAGGCCATGGTGTTGATGGCGCAGGATTTTTCTTACCGATATTCGCTGGTCGATGGCCAGGGAAACTGGGGTTCGACAGACGATCCGAAGTCTTTCGCGGCCATGCGTTACACGGAGTCGCGCCTGAAGCCGTACGCCAGGAGCCTGTTGCAGGAACTGGGGCAGGGCACCGTCGACTGGTCGCCAAACTTCGACGGCACGATGGATGAGCCGGTCGTTTTGCCGGCACGCTTGCCGAATCTCCTGCTGAATGGCACGACGGGAATTGCGGTGGGTTTGTCCACCGATTTGCCGCCGCATAACCTGCGTGAAGTTGCCAGTGCGGTTATCCACCTGATCGATAAGCCAAAAGCAACGATCACCGATATCATGAAGCACATCAAGGGCCCGGACTTCCCGACAGGCGGTGAACTGGTGTCCCCGAAGAGCGATATTCGGGCTATTTATGAAACCGGTAACGGGACGCTCCGACTACGCGCGTCCTACAGCATGGACAATGGCGATATCATTATCAGCGCATTGCCCTACCAGATTTCGGGTAACAAGATCCTCGAACAGATTGCAGCGCAGATGCGCAACAAGAAACTACCAATGGTCGAGGATCTGCGCGATGAATCGGATCATGAAGACCCGATACGACTCGTGATCACACCCAGATCCAATCGCGTGAATGTCGAAGAACTGATGTCGCACCTGTTTTCGACGACGTCGCTTGAGCGGACGGTGCGGGTCAACATGAACATCATCGCATTGGACGGTCGGCCACGGACATTCACCTTGCTGGGCCTGCTCACGGAGTGGCTGAAGTTTCGCAAAACCACGGTGACGCGCCGACTTCAGCATCGTTTACAGATTGTTACCGATCGCCTGTTGATCCTTGAGGGCTTGCTGGCGGCTTATCTCAATATTGATGAAGTCATCGCGATCATACGCAAAGAGGATAAGCCGAAACCGGTCCTGATGAAGCGTTTCAAGCTGGTCGATATCCAGGCGGAAGCCATCCTGAATCTGCGCTTGCGCAATCTCGCCAAACTGGAAGAGATGAAGATCCGCGGCGAACAGGACGAACTCAATGAAGAGCGCGACGGACTGGACAAGACGCTGAAAAGTTCAGCGCGCCTGAAGACCTTGATCAAGAAAGAAATTCTTGAAGATACCGAGAGCTACGGCGATGAACGGCGGACCACTATTGTTGAACGTGAGGCTGCCCAGGCTCTGGATGAAACGCAACTGGTCGCCAGTGAGCCGGTCACCGTCGTTTTGTCGCAGCGCGGCTGGGCGCGGGCCGCGAAAGGACATGAGATCGATCCGCTGACGCTGAATTACAAATCAGGGGATGGGTTCCTGGCTTCGGCACCCGGTCGAAGTAACCAGCTGGCGATGTTTGTGGATAGCACCGGTCGTGTTTACAGCGTACTGGCGCAACTCTTGCCCTCAGCGAGAGGCCAGGGCGAGCCTTTGTCCGGCCGTTTCAAGCCGCCCGATGGCGCCAGTTTTTGCGGTGCGATGATTGGAGAGCCGACCGATCGCTGGCTTCTGGCGAGCGACTCCGGCTATGGCTTTATCGCCACTTTGCAAGACCTGGTGTCGCGCAACAAAGCGGGCAAGGCCATTCTTCGCGTGCCCCCAGGTGGCAAAGCGATGGTACCGATGGCGATCCCGACAGAAACAGAATGCCTGGTAGCGGCTGTGACCTCTTTGGGTCGATTGCTGTTGTTCGAGATGGACGAGCTGCCACTGCTGGCAAAAGGCAAGG
Organism: uncultured Woeseiaceae bacterium; assembly: GCA_964446495.1. GTDB lineage: Bacteria > Pseudomonadota > Gammaproteobacteria > Steroidobacterales > Woeseiaceae > JAADHU01. Next base: position 4,425 of record CAYUOY010000136.1, read on the forward strand.
GCCTGAAAATCATGAACATCCCGTCAAAAATGTACAAGGCTGGCGAGGAGGCTCTTGCCGCCGTTGCCGTGGTACCCGAGGAGGGTCACCTGCAAGTGCAGACGGACACGCGCACGATGAAAATCAAGTGGGATGATCTCGATCATTACTACGGTGATCGCGCCATGCGCGGGCGATTCCTGCCCAAGGGCTGGCGCAAAGTGCTGCGACTGTCTGCGGTCAGCTAGCCCGGACTATTCATGATTCGCCGGGCTAGGGAAACTCCGGGATGTAACGGTTTAGCCCGTTGATTTCCTGGTATTCACATGACCTGATTCGACCACCATTTCAGCGGTCGCATCGTCTTCAGCGGTCGGCATTTGTGCCGTCAGTTCGTTGTGGAAACCGGTTTCATCGGCGTCTGAAAACTCTTCGTTTTCGGCATCTGCAGCACCTGGCATTTGCACCGTCACCTCGGAGGTTACTTCCACGGTGGCATCAGCTTCGCTGGGTGCGTTGCCGTTAGCAGCCGGCAGTACGCTGGTCTCGTCATCCGAAACTTCAGCCATGCGCAGTGCCAGTTCGGCCGCGGCCTTCTCGATTTCCTTATTGGCCGCCTGGGTAGCTGTCAATTCGTCTTCATAGTCTTTTTCCAGCGTTGTCAGTCCGAACTCGTCGTTGAGCGTGCAGTCCAGGTCGAGTTCTTCATCCGCAACGCTGTCGAAAGGGATGGCTTGCAGATCTTTTTCGGTCGACAGGTCATCACCATGATTCTGCCTGGTTGCATCGACTATCATGGACAGATCGTATTCGTCGTCTTCCGGCAGTATCTCTTCATCAAGTATCGATGCTTCTTCAACGCGGTGCGTTGGAATGATGTCCGTCGGATGGGTTTCCGGTTCTGCGGCAATTTCCTCGGACAGTTCCATATCCAGGTCAGCGACCGCTATCTGGGTCGATGAAAAACCAAAGTCCTGGGCATCGTCGACATCGCCGCCCGCATCGAAACCGGTTCCCGCACCGAGGTCAGCATCCAGCATGTATTCCTGTTCACCCGGCGGCAAATCGCCAATGGGAATGTCGAATTCATTAAGGGCTTGATTGCGCGCGGTATCCTCGTCATCCTGAATGAGTGCTCCGTCAGGTGCAGCTACCGGGGCCGGGCTGAACCGGGCACGCAGTTTGCGGCCAAACAGGAGCAAGCCCAGTATGAGGGCTATGCCGGACCCGGCGAGCCACATCATCCACGACCAGTCAGCATTGGTCTTGGCGGGTGCGACTACGCGGGCTGGACTCGCCACCGCGGCGACAGGGGGTGCGGCAGCAACGACCGGTTCTGCCACAGTTCGGGATTCCACATCGCTCGTTGCCGATTGCGGTAGTGATCCGGCGGCGGACTCGATGGGGGACACGAACGAAGTTTCGCCGGCGACGGAAATGTCACCGGGCTGCACAGCGATCATTGCTGTCGTATCGGCTCCAGCCAGTGGCACGGAAGCGTTTTCCGGTGGCAGCCCCAGCAACTCTGTATTCTCAACTGTCGATACCTCTTCGAGCGTTGCGGGTTCGACGTCAACAAGGCCGGCATAGGCCGTAGTTGATTCTGCTTCCGCCGTCATGGTCACTGTCGTTTCCGGCGCCACGTCTAATGAACTACTCAATACAGGTGCTGTGACATTGTCAAAGCTGGGAATGCTAAGGCGGCTGCCCGCCTTTAATAAATTGACATCGCCATTGATAAACGCGTCCGGATTGGCGGCAAATATGGCCTCTACCGCTGGCCAGAGCCCTATCGGGCGATTCTCGATACGGGTCGCTATGTCAGACAGTGTTTCGCCCACCTTCACGATGTGCTCGGTACTCAAAGCAATCGGCGTGGTATCAACGTTGGTGCGCACCGTTCGTTGGCGTTGCGGCCTGGGGCGCACGGTTTCTGGCGTTGCCGTGACCGCGGCTGCGCGCTGGCTGACCACAGTGGGGGACTCAGCCACGATACCGGCTGGATCCAGCATGATGGTGTAGGAGCGAGTGAGGTTGGCGGTGTAGGGGCAGTTGATCATGACCTGCATGGCAAGCATCGGTTCGCGCAAAGGCGTCGTGCCCGTCAGCAGGATGGCGCCGCTGGCAACCGATATGGAAGCCTGGCTCATCATCTGCAAGCCGTCCGTCGATGTGCCGCGCTTGAGCAGAATGCAATTGCTTAAGAGCTGCTCATTGGGACTCAATGCGAACGCGATGCTGGCGCGCAGCGGCTGTCCCAGCGCAGACTGAACGTCGAGGTCGCCCAGTTGTAATGCGGATGCCGGGCCAGACATCAAACCACAGGCACCACCGGCAATAAGGGCTGGCAGCAGGCGCATATTGCCCTTGAATGTTTCGATTCCACCAGCATCCGTGCTTGAGTGGTCCGTATTCTTTCGCGACATTGCTTTCACAATCTGTGTCTCCGCATCCGTTCGTCCTGTTTCAGTCCCGCGTGCTGTGGCTACTCCTGCCGGCACACACTATCGGGACTGAGCAATCCGGCAAGTGTAGGCACTACCAGCATTGCTGTATGTGTACCCATTCTATGTTTGGCGATTAAATATCGACAGGAAGTCGTTGGCGGCACGAAGTGTGATTGCATTCACACTTCTATTTCCAACACTTTACTTAATATTGATTGGCGGGATCGGCAGTGCCTGGATTTCAGTCCGTCCGGCACGGTCATTAACGATTGGCAATTGCTTCCAGACTGGTCTGTACGACGCTAACGGCTTCCTGCAGAACCACTTCGGGTTCATGAACATAGTGTCCCTGCATGAAGTGGATCCCGATCTGGAACAGTACCGCCATTTCATTGGCGTTTTCCACCCGTTCGGCGATGGTCTCTATGTTGCGTTGATTGGCGGCGGCCACCACCTTGCGAACACTGTCCTGTACGGCTGTGTCCGTCATCAGCGAGTGCATCAGCTCGCCGTCAATCTTGATGTAATCCGGTTTGAGGATATCGAGAATTCGGACACGGTCATTCCTGGCACCGAAATGCTCGAGCGCAAGGCCAACACCCAGTTCGCGAAATCGTTCGGCCATTTTCGTTAACGGCTTTATGTACCGCGCAGCGTTGCGTTCCGCAATTTGTATGCAGAGACGTTTCGGTTCGACGTTCTGCTTTGCAAACTCCGACTTCATCCAGTCTACCAATGAGGCGTCCTGCAGTGATTGCTGCGAGAGTCGGACGAACACGCGTTCGGAGTTCTGGGTCGTACAAAATTCGATGGCAGCGGTGATAATCCAGCGATCGATGGTCTTCATCAGGTTATTTCGTTCGGCTGCCGGCAGGAATTCAGAGGGGATAACGGCCTCACCTTGTTCATCAACCATTCGTACCAGCATGTCGCACATGCCGGTCGATTCGCTGCGTAAGCCGGCAATGGGCAGTTGCGCCAGCCGAAAACGATTGTCCTTAAGGGCTTCTTTGATCCGTTTGACCCACAACGCATCGTGGCGCCTTATGCGCGTGTCTTCATCTTTGGCTTCATTCATCGAGGCCGTATTACCACCGGCATCCTTGCCCTGTTTATGCGCAGCGGCGACGGCGGATATAACTTCATCGATGTTCTCGAAGACCCCGCTCACAGCGCACACACCGATAGTGCAGGTCAGGTGCAGTTCCTTGCCGCCAATTTCGAATTTGAAATCGTGAATATAGTCGACCAACTGGCTTGCCCAGGCCTCGGCATCCCGTTCATTGCCACGTTCCAGCAAGACCATGATGGTTGTGCCCTCGAATCTCCCGGCTACGTCGCGTGGGTGCAGGCGCTTGCGAATCTCTTCGGCCAGCAGAGCCAACACTTCTTCAGACGCGATCAGGCCCACTTTATCGGCGATCTTTGAAAAATCATCCGGCTTGATGTACGCCATGACATGCAGGCCGGAGGCCGGCTTCCTGGAGAGTCGTTTGGTAATTCTTTCAACAAACTGGGCGCGGTGGAAAAAGAGTGTTGTCGGGTCCCTCTTGAGTGCCTCGTGTACCAGCTTGGTCGGTTCTTCCGGTGGTTTCTCCGGTGGTGCTATACGAATCTGTACATGCGGCCCGTCATCGAATTCTGCCAGCTGAAAGTCCATTTCGAGCGTGGTTGCCGCCGCTGCGCCACGTTGTGATTTCGCCGTCAGTTTTTCACCCAGCTGCCACTTTCTTTTCAGCGTGGCAATGATCGCTCCTTTGACCGCTGCCTGGCTTTCAGCCACAAAATTGTCCATCAACGGCAAACCGATGACCTCGTCCCTGCTGGCCGCCTGGAATAACTCAATCCATGATCGATTGGCGCTGGTAACGATTCCTTCCTGGACGTAAGCGATCGCGCTGCTTGACCCTTCCATATAGTCAAATAGCTGTTTTCGATAGGTCGTGGCTGATTGCAAGGTTGAATTGAGTGCACACTCGATACGAAACGCCCTTAGCTCGCGCGCTACGACAGCATGCAATCGTTCACGATTCCTGGTGGAAACAAGGTCGCAGGCACCCTGTTTCATGGCATCCATAATGTGGGATTCTTCCACATCCTGTTGCATGGCGAGCACCGGTACTTCCGGCTGATAAATTTCTTTTTGCTTGATGACCTGGCGGACTGTCTCCTGATAGGTGTCGCAGTTCTGAATAATCAGTTCGATGCGATTGTCTTTCAGTAGCTGGTCAAACGCGGCAGTGGTCGCAACCCAGTGGCAATGTGCCACCTGACCGGCATCGCGCAAAGTGCCGTTGACGAGTTCGACGTCGTCCTGATCCCTGGACAGGACCGCAATGAGTACGTTTTGCTGTTCTTGCAATTTAGAAACCTGGATGTGCCGTCACGGTCAACGGCCTGAACGATTAAGAGGAGTCTAACCAAGGACACCGAACGAGTCAGAGTGCGACTCTAAAAGCGTGACAGGATTCAAATTATGGGCACGCGTTGCCGACCTGCGTCCTCTGCGGTCAGTTTTTTTTCGGCTCATCGGCCTGCAAGTGGCATGTTTCGTGGGCTCGCGGGAACAGGTATGATACCGCCACAAAATCTATTTACTTCACATAACACACGCGCTGCCACCGGGAGTGGGAGCAACACGGAAAGGATCTATGGCCAGCTACAACACGAATGAGTTTCGCTCCGGATTACGCATCATCATCGATGGCGATCCCTGTTTCATCGTCGAGAATGAATTTGTAAAGCCCGGCAAGGGCCAGGCTTTCAACCGAGCTCGTATCAAGAATTTGAAGACTGGCAGGACGGTCGACAAAACGTTCAAGTCCGGTGACAGTGTGGAGGCGGCCGATGTCGTTGATACGGACATGCAGTATTTGTACGCGGACGGGGAATTCTGGCACTTCATGATGCCGGACACGTTTGAGCAATACGCGGCGGACGAGAAGGCTGTCGGTGACGCGAAGAACTGGCTCAAGGAGCAGGATGTTTGCCAGGTGACGCTGTGGAATAACTCACCGTTGCTGGTGGCGCCACCCAATTTTGTGGAACTCGAAATCGTGGAAACAGACCCGGGCCTGCGCGGTGATACGGCCAGTGGCGGCGTCAAGCCGGCCAAGCTTGCGACCGGCGCGGTCGTACGTGTGCCGTTGTTTGTCGAGCAGGAAGATATTATTCGAGTGGATACCCGTTCCGGCGAATACGTGTCGCGGGTCAAATAAAGTTCGACGGTCCGGGCCCATTCCGTTCGAGTTCCCGGACAAATATTCTACAGAGATTTTCAATACCTTGTTGATCGGCGTCGTTGAATCGATCCAGTTCCGGACTGTCGATATCAAAAACACCGAGCAGTTGCTCGCCGGCAATGAGCGGCACCACAATCTCAGATCGAGAGGCGGCGTCGCAGGCAATGTGGCCATCGAAATTGTGCACATCCGCGACGCGTAGCGTTCGTCTTTCTTCAGCCGCCGTCCCGCACACGCCTCGACCCAGCGGAATCCTCACACAGGCAGGTTGGCCCTGAAACGGACCGAGCACGAGCTCACGTTCACGCAGAACATAAACACCGAGCCAGTTTATGTCGGTCATCGCGTGGTACAGGAGCCCGACAAAAATTGCCGTATTTGCCAGCGGGTCTTTTTCACTCTCGAGCACGGCCTGAAGTTGTTCCGCCAGGAGAGGGTAGTCGGTAGCAGCGAACTTGTTCATTACTCAAACCCCGATCGGAAAATGTCGTGTTTTTCGTATGTCGTGAGTGCCGGCATGCACCATCAGTAGTCGGTCAAATCCTACGGCTACGCCGGCACAGGCCGGCAACCCGGCTTCAAGCGAGTTGAGGAACTTCGTGTCGACAGGGCGAATTGGCGCGTTGTTATTGCGTCGATGCTCCTGGTCGGCCTGGAAGCGGCGATGTTGCTCCCGGACGTCTGTCAATTCCACGTAACCGTTTGCAAGCTCGAGCGGGCCGTAAAA
>CAYUOY010000137.1:0-10703 GCA_964446495.1 uncultured Woeseiaceae bacterium
CTGTTAGTCGATCACGCCCGCAAGCGCAATACCGACAAGCGCGGTGGTGGCGCCAGGGCGTTGACCCTTGATGACAATCGGGTCAATGGAGCAGATGACAGCATGGCGGTGCTCGCGCTCGAAAACGCTATGAGTGATATGAGAAAGATTGATCCCCGATTGGAAGATGTCATTGAGTGTCGGTTTTTCGCCGGCCTTAGCGTCAACGAAACTGCAGAAGCGCTGGGTATGTCGGTACGGACCGTGGAACGTAGCTGGCAACGCGCACGCGGCTATTTATTCAGCGCGATGGATTCCGGAGGCAAATGACAGACGCGCGAACAATCGACAGGATATTCTCGGATGCGCTCACTGTAGCGGCCGATGAACGCGATGAACTGCTCAAGAGTCGTTGTGGCGACGATGCGGTGCTCTATGAAAAAATTCTCTCCCTTCTGCAAGCGTCAGAACAAGCAGAGGGCCAAATCGAAAATCGTTTCGATGCCATTCGCAATCGCCTTTGGCAAACCATGCTGGCAGACGATGGTGATCATGAGGAGGATCTCGCCGGTAGCTTGGTGGGCCCGTGGTCCGTCGAAAAGCGAATCGCGCGCGGTGGTCTTGCAACCGTCTACCAGGCCCAGCGCAGCGACGGCACCTATCATCAAAGGGTCGCACTCAAGGTTCTGCGCCGTGGCCTCGACACCGACGACCTGGTCACACGCTTTCGCGCCGAACGACAGATACTATCGTCTCTGGAGCATCCCGGGATAGCCAAAATTCTGGATGGCGGCGCGCTGAATGACGGCAGGCCCTATCTCGTACTTGAGTTCGTCGACGGTCTGACGATTAACCGCTACTGCGAACAAAACAAGCTCGGCGTCAGGGCACGAGTTCGACTTATGATCGATGTGTCCCGCGCCATTCATCATGCACACCAGCACCTGGTTGTACATCGTGATATCAAACCGTCAAATATCCTCGTAAACGGCGATGGCAATGTAAGCCTGCTGGATTTTGGTATTGCGAAGTTACTGGACCCGATGGCTCTGCCAACTGTTTCACCGCTGACCCGAACCGGTACGGCAATGCTGACACCTGCGTATGCGAGCCCGGAACAATACACCGGCAAACCGGTGACGACCGCATCGGATATCTATCAACTTGGCCTTGTGCTGTATGAACTCCTGACGGGAAAAAATCCGTTCGCAGGCGTTCAGAAACGGCGCAACGGCTACTTCGGGCTGCTGTTACCCAGCGCTTGCCTGACCATTGCCGCGCAGCGACGACAGGTAGAGGGAGATCTCGATGCAATCGTTCAAAAGGCGGGACACGCGGACCCCGAGCGACGCTACGCGTCCGCCGACGAATTGGTTGCTGACCTGGAGCGCTATCTCGATGGCCTGCCGGTGCGGGCGCGTCCGGATACTGTCGGGTATCGTCTCATCAAGCTCAGAGAGCGAAATCGCTGGTTGATGCCGTTGATCACAATAGCAGCGATTGTAATCGCGGGCTACGTCGCTACCTTGTCGCTTTATTCCGCGCGGCTGGCCGAGAAGCAGCAACTCGCCGCCGAAACCCAGGACTTCCTCATTGACCTGTTCAGAAGTCCGGATCCGTTCGCACCAGCCGATTCGGGGCGCGGCAGCAATATTACAGTGGTAGAAGCTCTGGATATCGGTCAAAGTCGCATACGCACTGAACTGGCAGGCCAACCGGAGCTGCAGGCATCGCTGCTCAGTACCATTTCGGATGTGTACAAGAGTCTTGACGAGTCCGACAAATCGATGGCGTTGCGTGAAGAAGCACTGGTCCTGCAACGCAATCTCTACGGCGACCGGTCTGCCCAGGTCGTAGCCAGTCTCAGGTTGCTGGGCAGCCTGTACACGGCATCCGGTGATGTCGGAAAAGGAACGCGTCTCACCGCCGAGCAACTTGCGCTTGCCTACACGATTTTTGCGAATGATGATCCCGAGCTCGGATTATCTGAGATAGCGGCAGGCATACAAGCGAGTTTCAGAGGTGAACTCGATGAGAGCCAGACGCTGCTTGAGCTGGGCATTGATCGACTGCGGTCGGCCCCGGACGCCTACGCACCAGACCTCATCAACGCGCTGATCGCGCTGGCAGAAAAACACGGACAGCAGTCACGGGAGCAGGCTGAAGAAGTCGCCGCAGAAGCGCTAGCGGTCGCCCTGCGTGCCTATGACCCGGACAGCCTGCAAGTTGCCTCGGCGCGAATTCGTACCGCTTCTACGATGTCAATTTTTGGCAACTATGCGTCTGCCGAAGCCAATTTCCTTGCGGCTATGCCGGTGCTGGAAGCGAATCTTGGCGAAAATCACAGCGTGACGCTCAGCGCACTGAACAACCTCGGCTACCTGTATCACCGCCGCGGTGATGAGGCGATGGCGGAGCAGATTCACCGACGCCTGCTTGAACACCAGATAGCCAACAACGGAGAGATACACAGATCGACCGCAGACAGCTATCAGAACCTCGCTGGCGCAATTACCCGCCAAGGTCGATATGACGAATCCCTGCCATTGCATTGGCAAGCCCACGAAATTTATGAACAGGTATTGAACGATGACAATTACCTGATCGCGTTTCCTCTGCTGTCGATCACCTATATCGAACTGATGCGCGGCCATGCCACACTGGCGGAGGAGTCCTCGCGCGAGGCGCTGACTCGCTTCCAGGCAACAGTTGCCGGAACGTTTCTCGAGGGCGTGGCACTGTGCCTCGTTGGTCTCTCGCTGGAACAGCAAGGCAGGATCGCCGAAGGCAGCGCTATGGTTATCAGTTCGCATGAGTTGCTGAAGCTTGGCAGCGTGCCCGACCCATACCCGGATTTGTGCCGGGTGCCGAGCGACTAGCGCAACAAAACTGGGTGAGATACCTGATTCCGACCACTGAGAATGGCGGATTCGGGCCCCGATCACGCTTTTGAGTAATAAGTGTCTCCAGCCATATCACTCATTGTGGCTCCGAGGACAACCACTCAATTCGATCGCGAATCCGGAGGACTAAAACATGCAGAAATCTATCGCCCGCATTGCCCTCGTGGCAATCCTGACTCTACCGCAATGTGCATTGGCAGCAGATGCAGAATCCATCCTGCAGACGGTGCGTGACAAACAGAATGGCCGCCTCGCAGGAGTACAGAATTTCACCATCGACCAGTCAATGGCGGGAGCCCGGGCGCTGCTCTATTACGAACGTATCGCCTCTGCACCGGCCGGTCAGGTGCTGTTCCGCATGGTCCCGATTACGGAGATCCAACGCAGAAATGCTGAAAAGCAAGGTTATTCACCGATGACCCCGGAGGCAGTCAAATTGTTTGCCAATGGCATCGAAGGGGTCGGTAACATGATGGCGCAGGGAACCGATGGTGGCGCAGGAGGCGCAAATGCGGCTGCCGGGCTTGCTATCGGTGGAGAAGCCAGCGACATGACCAGCGCTATGGCTGGATACTTGCGCGAAGGCGCTGACGCTGAGGCCGAGTCCATGGCGCGAGGTGGTGGCGTACAGGACGCACTGGACGGGGCCCGGCAAATGGAGGATTTCGCAAGAATGGCACACCTGATCGATACGGAAACCGTGAACGACCGGGATGCCTTCCTGTTGCGAGCCGATGACATCAACATTACTCAGCGCGACGGCGATCAGGAATTCGTAATCAATACGGTCAGTATCTGGATAGATACTGCCGACTACGTGGTGTTGAAAATGAAGATCGACGGCATCGCGAAATTTGACGGCGAGAGCAGGCCACTAACCATCGAAAAGATCGATTCCGACTTCCGGACTGTCGCGGGTTCGAGCATGTACAAACCATTTACGCAGCATGTTCGTATCGCCGGGATAATGACGCCCGAGCAAAAAGCTGATATGAAGGAATCGGCTGAGCAACTAGTGGAACTCGACAGGCAAATGAGGGCGATGCCTGACACGCAGCGCGCGATGATGGACAAAATTATGGGCCCAAGACTCGAAACATTGAGATCGATCGTGCGCGGCGACGGAATTTTGGCGACTACCGAGGTACACGCGATTCACGTAAATACCGATGGTCCGCCCAGTGGCGTGGAATATGGCAAGGTCATGTTCAGCATTCCGGAATAGATGGAATGGTACCCGGCGCAGCACCTCAAAGTCGTAGCGTTACGGAAACTCGATACGCTCCACCCATAAACGACTCTTGTCTGTGCGACCGGTCCCGTAAAGCCACACGCCGGATGAGTCGCTGAGCACTCCTTGGTACTTGATGTTGGCATCGACTGCCGTGGTCGCACGGCCGAACGATTGTGGTTCGCCTTTGCGGTCAAGTAAAATGACAACGCCGCGACCATTGTTATCTGTACCAAACAGATAGATGTCATTCTCGTTGACGTCAAATATCGTAATCTTCATATTTAGCTGTACCGCGATCGGGTTGAGATAAATCTTTTCCCGCATACCGCTCGCATCCAGTTCGAGCAAATACGGTCCGTGAACTGGCGGTTGCAAATTCGTGTTTGCCACCATATTACTGAGAACGGCATAACCATTAGCGGTGGGTTTGATCATCAGGGTCGAACGGTTGTTTTCGAAATCAAGCAGCCGCTCGATCGCAACTGATTCCCAGGCCGTCGTTGCATCATCACTGATGGTCAGAATTCGTTTCTCGCTGTTTGGCATGCCGCTGTCATCGTTAGACGAAATATTGAATACGACCGCACCGCCGCCATTTTTCGTTTCGACTAACTCTCCCCGGTAGTCCAGATTCTTCCCACCGCCAGAAATTGAACCACGCCCCAATACCACTCCATCCGGCGATGATTCGAACCAGGCGAGAGTCGGTGGTCCCGTTCTGCCAGTTCTTTGTTCGGTATACAGGACATTGCCGTCACTGGTCGCCATACCAAAGTTCCATCTTCCAGGGTTGCCGTCCGGCCAGCCAGGATTCGGTACCGGCGCCGAAGCAACCAACTTCGCGCCACGAATCGACCAGCGTTCGAGTGCCGACGTTTTATCAGCAGGTCGCGGGTAGCGCTGCCGGACAATCTCATCGTAACTGCGCCGCAAAACTACGTTTTTGCCCGCTACCAAATCCTTATCGCTGACGATGAGCTGCTGTGTGGTAGTACCATTTATGGTTATTTCTGCAACATACAGGCCCATCGACCAATCAGGAGAATTGAATTGGGCAACGCTCGGAACCGTTTTGTAGAGGATACGAGCCCTGCCCTCGAACACGTCCCGGTCCTGGAAATATATATTGTTCATATTGTCCGGCCGGTCGACAAATTGAGCCACAACAGATTTCGCCGTCGGCGCTGCGTTTAACACGGCATAGACGGGCTGAGGTAGATCGGCGACCGTGGGCTTTTCGGCCTGACTCCAAGCTCCCTTTTTTCTTATTTCGGCCTGAATTGCGGCTTCTCGTTTATCCATGTCGGCCTGGACCTCTTCCATTTCTCTATCTTTGGCAGCTCGGCGTTCTTCTTGCGTGGCTATACGCTCTTCTTCCGCTGTCGTCGGCAAAATGTCGTCAATAGTTGCCTGCATGTCCCCCATAAAATCGTCAGGGAGATTGTTCCCTATCTGGGTACACATTCCCTTAAACGTGGAACGGATCATCTTTGCGCCGTTGATGTTCTGCTCGGAATAGTTGCCCGTTGCTATACGCCGGTCCATCTCGACAATGAGTTCATCACAGTCTGACTGGGCGAAAACACCAGTCGCTAGCAAACCACAGGGGAGCACGAACAGCGTCCGAAGAACTTGGGGAATACGAGCCATGGCGGGCCTCCTTTCGTATTGATGGCGTAGCACAAGGTGTTTTCGTCATTGCATAACAGCGTGGTCAGGTCACCGAACCGCCATGGTTGCTTCTGGCATCCAGCCGTTGCGGCCTGCTTTCCTTGCCGAAGTCCCGCGATCGACTGGCGGATCACCATCATGTTTCGCGCTACCTATATCAGAGCATGAATGGAGAAAACGATGTCGGTCGTAGTCCGTGCAATTTACACGTTGGCCCTGTTGACGTTGACGACCTCCTGTAGTGAAAAAGAGGATAATTCAGCACCGCGCCGTACTTTGGTAACAAATGAAATAATTGTCGAGTCATTGCCAAACGCTTGCGCCTTGTTAGACGAGCCTCTCGCAGAGCAGATTCTGGGGTCCGCAGTGAGCGCGGGTGTCACGGCGCACACACTCAATGCTGTAAGCCAGTGTGGCTGGTACGCGGCGGACGACCGCTCGCCTACTGTCGCGCTGAAACTGAATGCCTGGGCCCGCAATCAACTGGATCCGGAGAAACAGGGCGCCGATTTCGGCAACACGGCAGCCGGATACTCGGGCGCCGAGTTTGTCGACGCTGTGCAGAACTTGGGCCGATGGTCAGGGTTGCTCAGGAATATGCAGGGCGAATATTTCCTGTACACCGTGACGCCGTATTTCCTCGATCCGTACAGCCCGGGCGTCGCCACGAATGGAATCCATATGACTGTGTCACATGACGGGCTAACCGAGCCCAATGCGGCGTTGGAAGTACTCCGGCCTGTCGCGCTTGAACTGCTCGACCGGATCGGTAGTCCCCCGGCTACTGAGACGAGCGAGTGACGCGGCCACTTGTGTTCGCGATACTCGTGTTGTTACCTGCGGTTGCGATTGCAGATTTTTATGCGCCCCTTGCTGACGTATCGAACATCGATAAAACCGGTGCGAATATCATGGCAATGCGGCTCGTCGATGCAACGGCACCTGATGCTGATGCCGTCGGCATAGCAGCGTATCCTGGTGCGAGAATTGTCTACATCAGTGAGTTCGCGCAGATACGCACGGGCCGCTACCAGGAAATCAAAATTGTCACTTTGTATACCGCAGACAGCCTGGACGTTGTCACCGCACATTATAAAAACAGTAAACCGGATTGGATATGGATGGAAACGAGCGGCGGGCAACTTTATCCAGCACTTGGGGCTTTGCGAGAAAACCTGCCTGGCAGTTCCACCAATCTGATGTCGGGGCCGCGTGTATCTCTCACCGATGTCGACAGAGAGTCGCATCCGCTAGCCATGGAGATCAAACAGCTTATGGAAATGGCGCCGGGGTCGCGTACTGGTATCAAAATTGAGTATCCGGGAATGGATTTCGAGATTATGGCGGTTGACGAGAGTGTCATTGACAACGGCATGCAACGTTGTATCGCTCAGGAGACGGCACGTATGCAGGAAGCGGTTCGACCGAGGATTCCAGCAAGTATGCCGAAAAATCAACGTGCAGAAACGAATACGCGATTCGCTGAACAGCAATGTGCCATGCTCCGCCAATCTTGTGAAAACGAGCCGCACAAAGTTTTTTGCCAGCGGCTTTTGCACATTTACGAAAATTAGCGGGCAGACCGACTGACAGGATGGAAAGTTCCGTTCCGCACTCTAAAACATTCGGAAAAAGAGAATAAACTCTGGAGACCACAATGTTCGATCTAAAACGTACGCTGGATCTGATTAAAGGGGCACTATTCGATTCAGAACCGACCTGGCGCGCTTATCTTCCAGAGGCCGGTGATTGGCAAAAGACCGCAGTTCTACTTACCGGGCCACTGATCGTCACGTCCACCGTCATTGCCTATCTGCTTGCCTTAACCACCAGCGATACATCAATGTTCGGCATGTTTCGGCCGACGATTATGAGCTCTGCCATTAATATGGTGGCTGGCGCGATTGCGGCGGGGATAGTCGCGTTTATCTTCAGCGCTCTAGCCGGTGCCTTTGGCGGAAAAAGCAATTTTGCGCTTGGGCTCGCGGCGACAACGCTGACGTTTGTACCGGGTTACGTGGGACAGGCGCTCGCATGGTTGCCGTGGGTCGGTAGCCTGCTGGTTTTCGGGCTCACGATATATGGACTGGTCTTGCTGTGGCGCATTATTCCGATCTACCTAGCGGTGCCGGATGACAAGCGTGCAGCACACTACATTGTCTCCCTGATTGCGACCATTGTCGTGATGATGGTCGTCGGAAACGTCACTGCCCGGGTTTTATACGGCGGCAGTCCCGGCACAATGATGGGTCGCCTGTCACAACCAGAAGGTTCCGGTGGCCGATCTGCCAACATGTTCGGCGGCGCGATCCGGCAGGCTGAATTGATGGCAGCCGCGGAGGAAGACCGATATTCCCCACCCTCTGACGGCAAATTGTCAGATAGACAAGTGCAGGAATTTATTCGCGTCATAAACCGGGCGGCAGAACTTCAGGCGGACAAGGACAAGCGCCTGCAGGCGTTAGGGGAAAAGGCGGAAAGCAACCAGCTATCCGCAAGCGACATCGGTGAATTAATGAGCAGCGTCACCGGTCTTGCGGGGCTGCAGGGCGGGCAGATCGAGGTGGTGAAGACAGCTGGTGGCAACTGGGCAGAGCACGAATGGGTGCGCGACTCGCTCAGAACCGCGTGGATCCAGAAAGATGGCAATGGCGCTATTGCGAACAATTACAGGCTCTATCAAAAATACGAAGAGCAGCTATCCAGCTACATCGCCAGATGAAATCCCGGGGCGCTCATACTTTAGATGGGTGTCCCTGTTTTCCCTACGGCCTCCTATCTCCTGGCACATTTACTCCAGTCTTTAGTCAAGGCCTGTTTCCACTCCAGCGGGCTTTTCACGCCATCAATGTTGTGTCGCATGCGCACAACCTTGCCGGCACCATCGGCTTCAAACTCCATGCGGAAATTGGTCTCACGCCATGAGTAGGTGAACTCCAATTCGGAAACTGAGTACATCCACCATAGTGAAATATCGGCCCACATGGGCCCGGCTACCAGATACCCGTCGCAAGACTCCTTGACCAAAATCGTGCGGACTAAATCGCTGGCCCCAGGCTCACCGTAGAAACCGGAAAACCGTGACAAGTCGTTACGGCTCTCGCCCCGTTGCCTGGCCAGCTTTTCCTCTCGCAGACGCTGTTCGGCCTGCTGCTTTTCCTTTCGCTGCTCCTTGGTCCGCTGCTCCACCTGCTGCTGGGCCTGCATCTGTTCTGCCATGCCCGGCGGCATGATTGCGGACATCAATTTCATGCCAAGGTCGCTAATCATCGCACTTACCGCGTCTGCCGCATCCTCCTTACCTGCCTGAAAGTAGGTAACGTACAATTCCTGAAGAGCCAGGGACTCGACGAGAATATCGAGGGAAGCGGATTGGCTCAGTTCCTGGTAGCGCGCCTTCGCAGCCTCGATGCCTTCTTCGTCGATCAGGCGTTGAATCTCCGGGGCGATAGCCGGCTCACCGGCTGCCAGGGCGGGCCCGGATCCGGCCGAAATCAAGACCAGCAGCAGGACCAGGGTCAGAGCGCCGCCGATGGTCAGATGGTGATTTAGATTCATTGCATTGTCTCCATTTAACGGTCTGTAACACCAGTTGCAATCTGCGGCCGCTGCCTTTACATCGGTTTCTGACAAGCTGCAACCTCATCCTCGGTAATCCCAAGATCCTTAGCTGCCGAAGATAAATCCGACGCACTCGCATTGGCTGAATAAACATCCCCGGCCGTCCTGGCCAAATCATAGTTTCCAGTTCGCGACGCAGTGCGCGAGACCACCCTCAGCAAACTGCTGAAACCGCGTTTCTTTTTCTGCGTTTCACGAGATTCGTCCATTTTCCTCTGCAAACATTCCTGCTGAGCTGCTTGCAGCATTGCCGGATCCTGTTCGGGAGTCGACACATAACCTGCAAATCCCTGCTCTGTTACTGCAGCCGCGAGCGCGTCGGCGAGCCGCGGGGTCGCCTCACCCGTGACCGTCATATCGCGATCAGATTCGAATTTCGCAATGGCGATGGCCGTCGCTGTGCTGGGTTCGCCATCATCGATGCCCGGGTCGTAGCCAAGCTGAATCAGGTCTTCCTGTACGGACCGTGTCAGTTCATCGGAGAAAACCTGGTCGGCAACTCCGAGGCCTAGCAAGACCGATAAACTCACAATGGTTGCGGAAATTCTGCGTTGCATGCCGGTTCCCTGACAGATTGATAAGCTCTGTATCTATAAGCGGCATTCAATCGCAGTTCCGCCATTTACGAGGTCAGAATTCACTGGCGCTGTTTTGGCAGGGGACTGCGACCTGACCTGATCAATCTCCAGGCCAACAGTGGGCGATGAATCTGGCAAGCAGAGCGCCGTAATTTGTAGATGACGCCGCCTCAGGACGAACCCAGTGGCGGATTGCTGCTGCTTTCACGCTGAAGGATCAAAAGGTGGCTAGTAGTCCGCCAAAGGAGGTTTGCACGGATGACGCGTCTGCTGGCGGCAAGGCGACTGTTACTGACGAATTGCAGGCGCAGACAGTTGCCGCCGAATTTGGCCCAGCAGCCGCGACCACCGACTCCATCCCTGGTGGTGAAGATGTCATCGGCAACGCAACGCGGCGATACGTTGTCCGCGAAGCAGAGAAACTGCGGCGGACTGAAAGCAGATGATTTCCGTCGAATATGCCCGAAGAGCAAGACCAGCGAACTCTTGCACGAATGGCTGAGCAGCAATGCTGTCTTCACCTAACTGAGGTGCTCGGCGGAACTGAAATCGTCGCCGTGTCGACGGTTGCTACAACTTTATGAGAGCTGACATGAACAGAAATTTATTGGCATTACTACCACTGGCTTGCGCATTTCTCGGCACTTCGCAGGCGCTCGCCCAGTCATCGCTCAAGAGTCAGGACCGAGCATTCACAGGGGCAGATATCGTGAGTAC
>CAYUOY010000138.1:0-10697 GCA_964446495.1 uncultured Woeseiaceae bacterium
GACGCCCGGCTCGCCAATCAACACGGGATTATTTTTTGTGCGGCGCTGCAAAATCTGGATCGTGCGGCGGATCTCGTCATCGCGACCAATGATCGGGTCCAGCTTGCCTTGCTCCGCGCGCTCGGTGAGATCGATGGTGTATTTCTCAAGGGCCTGCCGCGTATCTTCGGCGTTCGGATCGTCAACCGGCTGTCCGCCGCGCAAATCATCTATCGCCTTCTCTACCGCACCGCGCACCGCGCCCGCCCTTTCAAGCAGGGCAACCAGCGGCGATTTGTTATCCAGGGCCGCCAGTACGAACAACTCGCTGGAGATGTACTGATCGTTTTTCTCCTGTGCCAGCTTGTCGGTGAGATTCATCAGCTTGTTGAGGTCGTTGCTGATATGCACGTCGCCCCCGCTGCCCTCAACACTCGGCAAACGATCAATCGCTTCGCCCAGTTTTGAACGCAACAAATTGACATTAACACCGGCTTTGGTGAGCAGCCCTCGCGCTGATCCGCCCTGCTGGTCGAGGAGAGCGGTCATGAGATGGACCGGCTCGATGAATTGATGGTCCTGGCCGACGGCCAGCGATTGCGCGTCCGCGAGCGCCATCTGGAATTTGCTGGTCAACTTATCCATTCGCATTGTCTTTTACCCGTACCTGGTTAGGAATCTGCGCAATACATTGCGTCAATTCAGGCTAATTCAAGCGGTAGATCAGGCTCGCCATACGACCGCCGCCAGGGTTTCGGCGGTAGGAATAAAAAGCTTTTCTTTCTAAAAAGGTACAGCGATCGCCACCAAATATGGCGCTGACCCCGACACTTTCGAGGCGACGTGTAGCGAGCTGGTAGAGATTTGCCTGCCAGCGACCAGCCGCGTTGGCTTCAAACGCAGACCCGGCGCCGGGGTCGGCGGCAATAAACTGGTCTCGCACCTCGTCCCCAACCTCAAAGGCTGGCTGCGAAATAGCCGGACCGAGCCAGGCCAGGAGCTGCACGGGATCGCAGTCGAAAGCCTCCACTGTTGCCTCCAGAACGCCCGCACACAAGCCTCGCCAACCGGCATGCGCCGCCGCAACCTCCTGACCATTCTTGCGGGCGAACAGGACCGGCAAACAGTCAGCCGTCAGCACGGCGCACACCGTGCCCGAACGCGTAGCGATACAGGCATCGGCTTCCTGCCCGGCGCAGGAATCTGGCAACTTCACTACCCGAGAGCCGTGAACCTGGCGCAACCAGCACGGCTCTTCCGGCAGGTCGAGCATCTCCCTCAACCGGCGTCGGTTGGCGGCGACCGCCAGCGGCTCATCACCGACATGCCCCCCCAGGTTGAAATCCGCAAACGCTCCCTGGCTCACGCCACCCGGTCTGCAAGTGATACCCGCGACAATATTCCCCGGTGCCGGCCAGTCTGCCGCGAGGAATGATGGGGCGCTGGGATCCGGATTGCTCATTCAGGCATTACTTGCGTCCAGCGCGGCCAGCAACCGCTGAAAATCGGCTGCCGGTTCCGCCTCCACGAGCACCACCTCAGCAGAAACGGGATGGGTAAATTCAAGTCGGGTCGCGCACAGCGCCTGGCGACGAAATGAGCGCAGCATGTCGCGCAATTTCTCGTTGGCACCGGCCGGTATGCCCAGCCGCCCTCCGTACACCGGGTCCCCCACCAACGCATGACGGCGCCAGGCGAAATGGACCCGAATCTGGTGTGTGCGTCCCGTTTCAAGCTGTACGCGCACGTGGGTATGTGCGGCAAACCGGGTCTTTATCCGGTAATGCGTCACCGCCGGTCGGCCGTTCTCCTGCACCGCCATCCGCAAACGATCGACCGGATGACGCTTGATAGGCGCATCCATTTTGCCGCCGCCGGTCAGCGTCCCGACGCAGACGGCCTCGTAGTGCCGTGAAATCTCGCGATCCGCAAGCATTCTGACCAGCGCCGTATGTGAACTGAGCGTCTTCGCAACCATCAACAAACCGCTGGTATCCTTGTCCAGTCGATGGACGATTCCTGCGCGCGGTAACTCTGCCAGTTCCGGGTGGCGGAACAGTAATCCGTTCATCAATGTACCGTGGGTGTTGCCGGCGCCCGGGTGCACCACCAGTCCTGCCGGCTTGTTGACTACCAGCAGCGCCTCATCCTCGTACGCAATGTCCAGGTTGATGCGCTCCGGCTGACTGGTCACGCTGATCTCGGCGGTGGGCTTTACGATGACGAATTCACCCCCGGCCACAGTATCCTTCGGCCGCAAAGTGGCGCCATCGACACTCACCGAACCACCCAGTATCCAGGTCTTCAGGCGACTCCGCGAGTATTGTGGAAACATCTTCGCCAATGCCTGGTCCAAACGTTGACCTGCCAGTTCAACGGGAATCGATTGTTCAAGTGTTTCTGCGCTCATTTCCAGAGAGTCCATCGGGTAAAGGCGGAGTTTACGGTATACTGGCCGATTTGGCCGAGCCCTTAGTTACGGTGAGGGATCAACGCCTGATTTCAATGAGTCACCAGCTCCCTGGCAGAAAAATGTACACGGCATCTGATATTAACCCCCCCATTTTACCATCACGGCGACCCAACCCGAACGGCCAGCGCAGCCTGCGTGCGTTTCTTGCCATCGTGATCGCTTGTGTAGCGCTTTCCGGTTGTGCGAACAACGAGGAATCTATTGAAGAAGAATTCCTGAACAGTATTACTGATGCCTATGAAACCGCGCGAGATTCCATGCACGCCGGTAATTATCGTAAGGCGATTCGAATCTTTGAGGCCCTGCAGGCCCGCTTCCCGTTTAGCGATTTGTCCAAGCAGATTCAACTGCAACTGATGTACGCCTATTACAAGAGCGGTTCCCAGGAGCAGGCGATCGATGCGGCGGAAACGTTCATGGTCGAGAACCCGACTCACGATCGTATTGACTACGCCATGTATATCAAGGCTCTGTCCTACTTCGAGCGAGATGCCGGCCTCCTGGAGCGATGGTTTCGCAAGGACCTGGCCAACCGGCCGCCGCAAGATGCCGAACTCGCTTTTTCACTCCTGAGGCGGCTGGTCGAGCGTTATCCGGCGAGCACTTACTCCGCTGATGCGGAGCAACGCATGGTCTACTTGAGAAATCGACTGTCGGCCTATGAAAATTCTGTCGCCGACTACTACCTGCGTCGCGGCGCTTATGTTGCCGCCGTCAACCGCGCCAAGCACGCGCTGGAGGAATACAACGGTGCAGACTCCGGCAAGGAATCGCTGGATATTCTGATTGCCGCCTATGAAAAACTGGGCATGGAAGAAGTGGCCGCCGACGCGCGCCGAGTGAGAGACAACACTTTCCCTAACGAAAGCTAGCCCGGACTATTCTGGAAAGGTATATTTGGACGTTATCGGATAGCGCCAGTCCCGACCGAATGCCCTCGAACTGATGCGAATTCCCGGCGGTGCCTGACGGCGCTTGTATTCGTTTCTTTTGACGAGTTCCAGGATGTGGATAACGGTATCCCGATCGAAACCTCGCGCCACAATATCGGCAACAGATAAATCTTCTTCAATGAACGCCTCGAGAATGGGGTCCAGAATCTCGTAGGTCGGCAGTGAATCACTGTCCTTCTGATCGGCGCGTAATTCAGCGGAGGGCTCCCGGCTTATCACCCTCGCCGGAATGACTTCTGAAAGAGAGTTTCGATAATTCGACAATCGGTAAACCATCGTCTTGCTGCAATCCTTTAGCGGTGCGAAGCCACCGGCCATATCGCCATACAAGGTCGCATATCCGACGGCCATTTCACTCTTGTTACCGGTCGTCAGCAGCATCCAGCCGGTCTTGTTGGAAACCGCCATCAATAACAGGCCACGACAACGAGCCTGGATATTTTCTTCGGTAACATCATCTTCAAGACCACTGAAGACTTCGGCAAGCTGTTGCACTGTCGCGTCGTAAATGGACGCGATCGGCAGGACATCGTAGCGAATTCCCATCGCCGTCGCTTGCGCGGACGCATCCTCCTGACTCATGTTGCTGGTGTAGCGAAATGGCATCATCACCGCGCGGACGCGATCGGCACCCAGCGCATCGCAGGCAATGGCGAGAGTCAGTGCGGAATCTACGCCGCCGGACAATCCCAAAATGACGCCGGGAAAACCGTTCTTGGCGACGTAATCACGTGTGCCGCAGACCAGTGCATTGTAGACACCTTCCTCCAACGGCAAAACAGGCGCCACATCTTCGCTGGAAAGACGAATTTCGGTCGCGTTCGCTTCCAACTCAATCGAATGCAATCCCTCCTCGAATGATTTCGCCCGAAAGCAAACCTCTCCCTTCGAACTGATCGCGAACGAGCCACCGTCGAATACCAGCTCATCCTGACCGCCCACCATATTCAGATAGATGGCCGGAATGCCCGTTTCTTCGATTCGTGAACGCACCACCTGTTCGCGTGTCGCCTGGCTTGTTGTTTCGTACGGCGATCCGTTAATCGCAATCAATACCTCGGCGCCAGCAGCTCGTGCCTCCGATGCGGGTGAGCGCTGCCACATATCTTCACAAATGGTCAGTCCAATGCGGATGCCATTCAGTGCAAACACGGCAGCCTGGGTTCCGGCTGTAAAGTACCGCATTTCGTCGAAGACACCGTAGTTGGGCAACAAGCGTTTGCGATAGCGCGCGAGCACATTCCCGTCCGAAAAGACCACGCAGGAATTCCAGATATTGTCGCCCGCGTATTCAGGAAAACCGAGCAGAACCGCGATGCCGCTGACCTGCGTTCGAATGGACTCCAATGCCTCGTCAACCCGACGATGCAACCCCGAATGCAATAACAGATCTTCCGGCGGATAACCGCAGAGACTCAGTTCCGGAAATACCACCAGGTCAGCATTCAATTCGTCGCGGGCACGCACAGAATATTCAACAATCCGCGCTGTGTTGCCCTGCACGTCGCCAACGACAAGATCTAGCTGAGCAAGCGCTACTGTGGCTGAATTATTCACGGTATTGGAAGATCAGGTACTCGTCAGGTCAGCAACTCCAGCATCGCGCTGCCTAATTCAGCCGGTGATCGAACGGTTGCGGCGCCCGCCGCATCCAGTGCCTTGAATTTATCCTCCGCAGTGCCTTTGCCGCCGGCAATGATTGCTCCCGCATGACCCATGCGTTTTCCGGGCGGTGCGGTGACGCCAGCAATGTAAGCCACCACCGGCTTGCTAACATTGGATTGAATAAATTCGGCGGCCGCCTCTTCGTCCGTACCACCGATTTCACCAACCATTACAATGCCGTCCGTGTCCGGGTCCGCCTCGAACAACTCCAGGCAATCAATGAAATCCATTCCCCGCACCGGGTCTCCGCCAATACCCACGCAGGTGGTCTGTCCGAGCCCGTTCTGAGTCGTTTGGTAAACGGCCTCATAGGTCAGCGTTCCGGATCGTGAGATCACTCCCACGCGCCCTTGCTGGTGTATGAAACCGGGCATGATGCCAATCTTGCAGGCACCGGATGTGATGATGCCCGGACAGTTGGGGCCGATCAGATTACAGTCATATTCTTTTAGTGCCGTTTTGACCTTGACCATGTCGAGGACCGGAATCCCCTCGGTAATGCAGACGATCAAGCCTACGCCCGAATCGGCGGCTTCCAGAATAGCGTCGGCTGCAAAAGGTGCTGGTACATAGATCATGCTGACATCTGCTGCGGTAGCATCGACGGCATCTCGCATGGTGTTATACACCGGAATACCGAGATGCTCTTCGCCACCGCGGCCCGGCGTTACGCCAGCGACAACCTGGGTCCCGTAGTCCACACATTGTTGGGTGTGAAACGATCCCTGATTGCCAGTGAGGCCCTGGCAAATGATCTTGCTGTTTTCGTCAACCAGAATACTCATGATGTCACCGCCGCAGAGACTGCTTTTTTGGCCGCATCGGTTAGATCATCGGCCGAGATAATGTCCAGTCCGCTTTTTGCCAGCAGAGCCCGACCTTTTTCAACGTTGGTGCCCTCCAGCCTGACGATGACCGGCACGCCAACACCCATTTCCTTAACCGCACTGATAATGCCTTCTGCGATCAGGTCACAGCGAACGATGCCGCCAAAAATATTGACCAGTATTGCGGACACTTTGGAATTCGAAAGAATCAGTTTGAAGGCGTTCGCCACGCGCTCGCTGGTCGCACCACCGCCCACGTCGAGAAAGTTGGCAGGATCACCGCCGTGCAGCTTAATGAGATCCATGGTGGCCATCGCCAATCCGGCGCCATTGACCATGCAGGCGATATTGCCGTCAAGCGATACATAGCTCAGATCATGCTCGGCCGCCTCGCGCTCCTTTTCATCCTCCTGGCTCGGATCGCGCAGCTCCACCATCTTTTTCTGTCGGAACAGCGCATTGTCCTCAATACTGACTTTTCCATCCAGCGCCAACACGTCGCCTGCCTTGGTCACGATCAGTGGATTGATCTCTATCAGGCCGGCATCTCGTTCCATATAAAGGCGATACAAACGGCGAATCAAGTCTTCGAACTGTCGGCTCTGTAATTTGTTGAGACCAAGTCCAAATGCCAGTTGGCGCGCCTGGTAACCCATCAGACCCGTGCTCGGTGAAATAGCCACGGTAATTATCTGCTCCGGTGTTTCCGCAGCGACCTGCTCGATATCCATGCCCCCCGCCGCCGAGGCGATGAACGATACCTTGCTCACTTCCCGATCAATCAGCATGCTCAGATAAAGCTCGCGCTCAATGTCCGAACCGGCCTCAACGTAGACCACGTTGACTGGCAGACCTTCCGGACCCGACTGGTGGGTCACCAGCATCGTGCCCAGCATGTCGGCAGCGAATTGTCGGACCTCGTCAAGAGATCGAGCGAGCTTTACGCCACCCGCCTTGCCACGACCACCAGCATGCACTTGCGCTTTGACCACCCACAGCTCACCACCGATTTTCTCTGCAGCGGCGACCGCCTCGTCCGCGGTGCTCGCCGGCTCACCCTGGGGTACCGGTATGCCGAATTCGGCAAACAGGCGTTTTGACTGGTATTCATGAAGATTCATTGGATTTGGATTCTTTTTGGGTCAAGGCGAAAAAAAACGCCCTTGTGGCGTTTTCCTGGCCGGTTGATGGGAAAAGCTGGCGTATTTTGTAGCAAAGCGCTCGATGACGCAAAGCCTAACCCATTCGACAGAAATCATAGCGGATATTCGATTACAATCTTGGCCCAGACGAGCGTTGATCTGGCAACGCTGGTACGACTTGGGAATTCATGACAGACGCGTCCGCAATTGACCTATCGAAGGAAACCGGCGAGCCGTTGTCACGCCCTGTCGACGAGCCTGAGCTAACCTGGCGAGTCGTGGGCACCCTGAATGTGTTTCGCTTACTGGTTGCGCTTGCCCTGGTCGGGCTGTTTTTTGCGCGCAGCGATCCGCATTTTTTCGGCAATCGCTATCCGGATGTGTTCGCGGCTACGGCCGCGGCCTACCTGGTCTTCGCCGTCCTGTTCGGTCTCGCCATCCGCCATCGCTGGGTGGCGGCGGAGCCACAGATAATTACCCAGGTTGTCGTCGATATTGGCGCCATCGTCATTCTCATGCACGCCAGCGGCGGCATCAGCAGCGGATTGGGCGGCTTGCTGATCGTCTTCGTCGGCGCCAGCAGCCTGGTCGTTTCACTTCAATTCCCGGTCTTCCTCGCAGCCATTGCGGCACTGGCCATTCTTGGCGAACAGCTTTTTTCGCAAATCGGTGGTGTCAGCGACAGCAGCAATTACTCCGCCGCCGGTGTCCTGGGCGCAATAATATTTGCCATCGCTTTCGCCGCCAAACCGTTGGCGAGGCGCATACAAGACAGCGAAGCGCTGGCGCGTCAGCGAGGCGTCGATCTTGCCAACCTGTCGGAATTGAACCAGTACATCGTGCAACATCTGCGAGAAAGCATTGTTGTGGTCGACGCAAATAATGAAATACGCCTGATTAACACCTCAGCGGCACAGCTTCTGGGGGCGCCGGAGTCCTGTCACGGTACCGCTATCGGGAAAGTTTCCCCAGATTTGGCAGATTTTTTAACAAAGTGGCGCCAGGACCTGAAACTCACCTCCCATCACGATCTGACGATGCGGTCGTCGGATGGCGCCTCGCGCATCACCACTCACGTTGCGCCGCTGGGTAAAGCCAGCAAACGACAAGGTCCCGTACTCATTTTTCTCGAAGACACCAGCCTGATGAATGCAAGGGTGCAGCAATCCAAGCTCGCGTCACTGGGCCGGCTGAGCGCGAGCATTGCGCACGAGATTCGCAATCCGGTCGGTGCGATGAGTCATGCCGGCCAGTTGCTGGCCGAATCCGAGGCGCTGACTCAGGATGATCTTCGCCTGACCGAGATTATTCGAACCCATGCTGAGCGTGTCAGCCATATCATTGACAACGTCCTGCAACTGTCCAGGCGTGAGACCAGCCGCTCTGAGGTGCTGCATCTAAGCCAATGGCTGAATGATTTCGCCGCGGAATTCACGCGTACGCTGGAATTGCAGGAGGGCGAGCTGTCGGTCGATGAGATTGCCTTGGACCTGGCCATTGGCATGGACTCAAGCCATCTGCGCCAGATTCTCTGGAACCTGTGTGACAACGCGGTCAAATATGCGAGTGAAACCGGCGGTATTTGCGTCGAAATCAAAGCGGGACGCACGCCGCAGAGTAATCGGCCGTATTTGGAAGTTCTTGACCAGGGTCACGGTGTGGACCCCTCAACTATCGATAAGATATTCGAGCCGTTTTATACCAACAAGAGCGGCGGCACCGGATTGGGCCTGTATATTTCGCGAGAATTGTGCGAATTGAATCGGGCTACGATTGTGTATCAGGCCAGAGAGGGAGGCGGCAGCATTTTCAGAATTATTTTTTCAGACCCGGGTCGCTGGGATGCGGTGGACAGCTGATGGGTAATCCTCTCGCACTGGTCATTGACGACGAACCCGATATTTGCGAATTGCTGACGCTGACACTCGGCCGCATGAATGTAGATACGGTGGTCAGCGAAAATATTGCCTCTGCAAAGCAGGCCTTGTCGGACAAGAAACTCGACTTGTGCCTGACCGACATGCGACTCCCGGACGGTGATGGACTCGAACTGGTTGACTGGATGCAGAGCAATGCGCCAGGCGTACCAGTAGCCGTTATTACCGCCCACGGCAACATAGAGACCGCGGTGGCTGCCCTGAAACTCGGGGCATTCGATTTCATTTCCAAGCCCCTGGATCTGCAAAATCTGCGCAATGTAATAGAGAGTGCGCTCAAATTGAGGGAGAAACCCGCTGACAGCGGATCCGGGCTGTTGGGCGAATCAGACCCCATGCAGGAGCTGCGTGACCTGATTGAAAAGGTGGCGCGCAGCCAGGCGCCCGTACACATCTCCGGTGAATCCGGGACAGGCAAGGAACTGGTTGCCCGCCTCGTGCATGATTCCGGCCCGCGTAAAGACGGGCCGTTTGTCCCGGTCAACTGTGGTGCCATCCCGGCCGAATTAATGGAAAGTGAGTTTTTTGGCCACCGCAAGGGGTCCTTCACCGGCGCCGTTAACGACAAGGCAGGCCTGGTTCAGAGCGCGTCGGGCGGTACGCTGTTCCTGGACGAAATCGCCGATTTGCCACTGTCCATGCAGGTCAAGTTGCTGCGCGTGATTCAGGAGCAGACAGTGCGACCCATCGGGGCCGAGCGCGAGGAAAACGTCAATGTTCGTTTTCTTTCGGCAACGCACAAAAACCTGGCTGAACAGGTGCGTGCCGGGGAGTTTCGAGAGGATCTGTTCTATCGCATCAACGTGATTGAGCTTAACGTACCCGCACTGCGTGAACGTGGCGACGATGTCTTGTTACTGGCTGACAGCATTCTCGAAAAGCTGTCCAGTTCGTCGGACAATCTGAGCGCGGAGGCCAAAACGACGCTGCTGCAATATCGCTTCCCGGGCAACGTCAGAGAGCTTGAGAACATGCTGGAGCGGGCCGTTACGCTCAGCCCCAACGGCGATATTCACGCCAAAGACCTTAATTTGCAGCTGGAGGCGGAGACGGAACCGGCGAATAATACCCACAACACCCACCTCGGTGGCCAGATCGAAGACGTGGAACGCCAGGCCATTGTCGATGCGCTGGAGAAAACCCGCTACAACAAGACTGCCGCCGCCGAGCTACTGGGTTTGTCATTCCGGCAATTGCGATACCGCATCAAGAAACTGGGTATTGAATAGTCTGGCTAGCCGCGTCGACTGACAATTTTTGTCACTTTGTGACACTCAACGGTAGCGCGCAGGGTGACGGAATGCATTCGATCTCACCCGAGCCTGTCGGCGAAAACAAAAAATTGACTGATATTCAAGTACTTGTAGAAGCACACCCCATGTTGGCACGACCATTGCTTTATACCCCCTAACAGGTGGCGACACCCACATATTCACCCAAACGTTCTCAAAATCATGGAGATAGAGAAATGAAGAAAGTCCAACAAGGTTTTACATTGATCGAACTGATGATCGTAGTTGCGATCATCGGCATTCTGGCGGCAATTGCTATTCCCGCTTATCAGGATTACACCATCCGCGCCCAGGTTTCTGAAGGTCTGAACCTGTCTGCTGGTGCAAAAGCGGCTGTATCCGAGTTTTACATGGATCGTGGCGCCTTTCCGGTTAGCAATGCAACCGCAGGTATCTCCCCACAGGGTTCAATTACCGGTAATTATGTGG
>CAYUOY010000139.1:0-9177 GCA_964446495.1 uncultured Woeseiaceae bacterium
ACGACGTATTCCGTGAAGGCTCCTGGCAAATTCCCGGGCTGTATCTGCATGACTGGCCCGATCGCTACATTCATACCAATTTCGATTCCGCCGCCATGATCGATCCGACCAAGTTGAAGCGAGCTGCATTCATCGGTGCGGTCTCCGCCATCTATCTGGCCAATTTTTCAGATCAGGATGTGCCGAACGTTCTGCAGTTGCTGAAAAGAAATGCCCTCGCCAGAAGCGGGACGTTGCTAGAGCAAATCGAACCATTAAGTGCCAGCGATGCCGCGGCCGTCTCGCGCATACTGTTCGATGTGGAGCGACGCAAGATACACAGCGTGGAAGCCTTCGCAGTATTGGCAGAGGACCTGCATGACGAAGCAGCAGGCTTTGTTGCTGAGCTGGAAAAACTCATTGGTATACCGGCAGCGGGCCCGGTGTCTGGCGGTGACCCGACGGTCTATGTGCGCAACGCCGATGTTCAGGGCAACATGAGTGCATTTGGCTATTCCTACGTACGCGACAAATATGGCAGCGAGGCCTACGCTGACTTGCGCTTGCCAAAGTTTTCCAGCGCGCATGGCAGTAGCGGTGAATACGTCTATGAAGCACTGAATCTGGTGGACGGAAAGCGATCAGTGAGCGAGATTCGCGACTGGCTAACGGCGGAGTTGGGTCCGGTCCCGGTCGCGCTGGTCAGCGAGTATCTTGGCACATTGGAGCAAATTGGTGTCATCGAAATCTCGCAATAGGTATCATTTTCAAAAGGGGAGCCGAATGAGTTCATTCACCAGCCATGGAAAATCCAGTCCGTTGTCCCGACGACGATTCTTGTCCGGTACTATGGCTGGAGTGGGGACCCTGGCGTTGTCAGATCGACTCGCGCTGGCGCAGTCCATCGTGTCGGCGAATGCACCGGTTACCGTGGATGAAATTCAGGGCTGGGGTGAGATTCCCGGCGTTGTGGATATCGGTGACAACGAAAATCCCTACGGTCCTTCACCGATGGCCATCCGGGCCATCGCGGACAACTTGCTGGACGTCAATCGCTACGACTTCGGATCGTCGCGCAAGCTCGAAACAGCCATTGGTGAGTTTCACGGCTTCCCGGCACCGCCACCGCCACCGAATAGGTTTGCACCGAGTGGCTACCCCGTTTATGTCGAGGGCGGCTCTTCCTTCATTCTCAAACAACTGGCTGTCCGCTATGGCGTCGCCGGTGGCAAGGGTGAACTCATCGAAGCGGCCCCGGCGTATGGTGGCGTTGCGCGGTTCGTGAATACCTACAGCCGCCAGTTCAGTGCGGAAATTACCGTCAAGCGCGTGCCGACGACCTCTGATTTCAAGCATGACCTTGACGCGATGCTGGCGGCGATCACTTCCAGGACGACACTCATCGTCATCACCAATCCGAACAATCCGACCGGAACGGTTATGCCACAGGCGGATATCGCTCGCTTCGTCGAAGCGGTGCCGAAGAACGTCATGATCCTGATTGACGAGGCCTACGTTCATTTCGTGAGAGAGCCGGGCTATGAAGATAGTATTGCTCTGTCACAGCAACACAAAAATGTGCTGGTCACTCGAACTTTTTCAAAGATTTACGGTATTGCTGGATTGCGTGTTGGTTACGCAACAGGCGATCTGGATCTGATCAACGAGCTCAATTTTTTCGGTAACAGCTCGGGCGTAGGAACGCTCAATTGCTATGCCGCCATTGCAGCGCTTGAAGACCGTGCTTTCGTGCGTGAGGTCAAGCGTAAGACCAATAACGTCAAAGACTATTTTTACGCCGAGCTTGAAAAACTCGGGCTATCGTACGTGCCCAGTCATTCGAGCTTCGTGCTGGTTAATGCGGGCCAGAGTGGTGCCGAACTGTTCAAGCGAATGGCCGCAAGAAATATCAAGCTGAGTCGCCTGGGAATGGATGGCAATCCGTTACTGGATAACTACGTACGATTTACGATGGGCACGCACGATGAAGTTCAGGTCGCCGTCAGTGCATTGAAAGAAGAACTGGCCGCATAGAAAAAATGCGGAGGCGTTACTGACGCTATAACAACATAGAAGAGGAAGAATCATGACAACCAGGAAATTCCGTTTGCTTCGCACGCTCAGCGCCATGATCGTTGTTATCTTCGCTACGCAAGCAATGGCGGCCGATCATCCGTGGCGCGCGATAGATGGTTGGGCGAAACTCCCCGAGGGTCGGGAGTGGGGATCGACCAGTGCCGTCGATATAGGTCCGAACGATACACTCTGGGTTGCTGAACGTTGTGGACAGAACAGTTGTGTTGGTAAAGACGATGTCAATCCAGTCCTGCAGTTCGACGCGGAAGGGAATCTGTTGCAAAGCTTCGGTGCCGGAATGTTCACCTGGCCTCACGGCATTCATGTCGATCGGGATGGCAATGTCTGGATCACCGATGCGCGCGGCGATGACAATCGCGGTCACCAGGTCATCAAGTTCGATGCAAACGGCAAGGAACTGATGCGCCTGGGCAAAGCCGGTATTGCCGGCGCCGGCAATGACGAATTCAACAGGCCGTCCGATGTGTTGATCGCACCCAATGGCGACATATTCGTGGCCGACGGGCACGAATCCCAGGGCAACAACCGCATCGTGAAATTCGCCAGTGATGGGACCTTTATCAAGACCTGGGGCACGACGGGTGCAGAAGCGGGTGAATTCCGTGATCCGCATGCGCTGGCTATGGACTCGAAGGGGCGTCTTTTTGTGGGCGATCGGGGCAACAGTCGCATCCAGATTTTTGATCAGGAGGGGACCTGGATTGCCACCTGGACACAGTTCGGGCGACCGAGCGGACTGTTTATCGATCAATATGACAATCTCTATTCGGCCGATTCCGAATCGCATGTGTCGTGGTCCGGCAACTGGGGCTGGAAACGAGGTATTCGTATTGGCAGCATTCATGACGGATGGGTGACGGCGTTTATTCCCGACCCCGGTCAGCCCGATGCGTACAACGGTGGAAGCACTGCAGCGGAAGGTGTGGCAGTTGACGATGCGGGGAACATATACGGCGCCGAAGTCGGGCCGCGGAAACTCAGGAAGTACGTCCGCAATAGCTGGGAGAAGCCAGCAGCGGATTAACGGCCCTAAATTCGTGCTCGTCGCGCTTCAGGGGGGGGGGCGGTTTTCGAGTGTCTTCGATTCTCGATGGCGGTAAGCCAGTGAAAATCACGTACATCCGTGTACTGGAGCCTGTCGCAAGACAGTGTTGGTCAACAGGCGGCTAGTTTTTCTTCTTCGCCGGTGCCTGATTGACGCGTCCGCGTTTTCCCAGACGTCGCTCGTTCAACTGTTCGACGATCTCTTCGACCGCTTCCCTCACGGCAGCTTGCGTGCCCTGACGGTAGCCGCGGATACAGTTGTCCCCTTGCTCGATAACGTAGCAAAGCCAGTTGCTGCCTTCAGCACCATCCGGTGCATCGGCTTTGGTGATGGAGGTGATCGCGTAGAACTGGGCTCTTGGTATGGGTTGTTCGTCAGTCATAATTCTTCACGTGCGGGCATTCGGACCGGCCAGTCCCACACCGGACCATTCTGGTCTTGTGTCGATCGGGAGCGGGAAGCAGGAGTGCCGTGGGCCCATCGGGGCGGTTGAACCGACCATTATATCCTGAAATGCATTATTTCGCAGACCTAATTGAGATTGATATTCCGAGACGGGTAGTCACCGCGGCCATAGCATCCGTCAGGAGCGGGCATTCCTGCCGGATTCCTTCGAACTCGTCGATCTTTCCTGCATAAAACTGCCGCTAGTGTTGACGTGCGGGAAAGGGTCATCGGGCACGGCCACACCGAGCGCAGCGCAGAGCGGGCCCCAACCATCACCGGGCCGCCACTCCAGCAATCGTTCGGGCGGGACCGCCTGTCGAACGCGATCGTTAAAGGCCTCGAAAGCCGCTTTGGTGAGGGCTTCGTCATCGATTTTGGCGGTGAAGCGCTCCCGCCACATGTAATCGATCATCTCCGCAATTGGAGCGGGTGGAGCAGGAAACTCGGTGGAAAAAATGGTTCGTCGACAACTATCCCACCAGGCGTCCGTGTCCCGAACCGATAACAGGACCAGGGACTGCGGATAGGCCGCCATCAACTCCGGCCAGAACGCGGCCGCCGGGAAATCAATGGTTGCCCCATAGTCGCCCAGGAACGCATCCCAATCCGGAAATTCACCTTGCGTTGCGGCTGTCCAGATCGGTGCGTGATCTGGGTGCGAGAAGACCTCCCACATGTGGTAGCAGGGTTTCTGCAGCAACCGCTCCAGAGCCAGCTTGAGTGAATTGGTTCCCGTGCGACCCAGGCCAGCTCCAATAACTCGCAACGTCATGGCCAGCCTACACGAGTCTTTGGTGTATCAGACTTCAAAATCGTGATGCGGTTATCCAGGTGTCCGCTCGGGCCCAGCTTGCCGCGAAATCCTGATCGATGGCCGCATCGGTTTTGCCCTGAGCGTCAAGAGCGGCTTTGAGGCCAAACAGCGACCAGCCGTTGTGCGGGTGATCGCTGAGTTCTTCCCGATAAGCCGTCTCGGCCGCTTCATTTTGCCCGGCCTCCAGCAAGGCGGCACCGAGCCAGTGGCGAGCGGCCAGGGGCAGTGGTTCAGGTTCGTCGTAATCGAGTTGGTCTTCCATTTCTACGGATTTTCGAAATGCGGCAATAGCGCCATCCAGATCACCGTCTGCCCGGAGAATCTCTCCGTCCAGAATGTAGGCGAGCGTGCCGACAACGTTGGCAGCGGGGTGGAAGCGGAATTTGGCATCCGTCGTGGCAACGAAATCCTGCACGGTATCGCTAAAACTTCTTGCCGCTTGTATATCGCCTTCCTTGAGGCTGGCGTAGCCATGGGAAAAGTCCCAAATGGCTGCGGGTACGGCATCATTCGGCCGCTCCGTCTTTTCCAGGACCTCGTCGAAGCGGCCGAATCGAATCAGAGTCAGCAACTCGTACATCGGATTGCCGCCCAGTTTTCGGTAATCCTTACCCGCTTGAGTTGCCACAGCACCCTGACCATCGAACGAAGCGGCGAACAACAGCATGTGCAGGTTGTGATTGGGTGCATAGGAGAAGCCCAGGTTTTCCGCAGCCTTCAAGTCAGATTGTTGCGCCGCCATATTGGCGCGGACCGACTTGCCCCAATAGCCCACCTCATTCCAGGTGTGCGAGGGCATGTGCTGAATATGACTCGCCACTGGCACGGAACTGCCGAGGTATTCGGCGCAGGGAAGCGCCAGGTCCGGATGCTGACTTGATTCGGTGGAATGAATATACAGATGGCAGGCGCCTGGATGTTTTATGTCTTCTGCCAACACTCCGGTCAGCACTCCGTGCAGGCGAATCAGGTCAGGATCAGCGACGTCCCGATAACCACGCCTTTCCTCGAGCATGAAAAGAGCCACTGCATACACAGTGGCGACTTCGTGATCGTCCGGATACTTCTTGTACACATCGGCCATCTTCGCGGCGAACGCCTCGTCAACCGGGCGGCGATTTTCCGGATCGTAATTCGCCGGGTAGCGCACTTCAGCCGCCGCAATCAGGTCCCGCTCCATGTCGGTCGCGGTGTCTGCCGCGAGTTCAACAGCCCTGGCTATTGCCGCATGTGCATACGGCGCTTTTTCGGCGCTCATACCGCCGTTCAAAAATGAGCCGAGCGCGAAGGCTTCACCCCAATAGCACATGGCACACTCCGGATCGATGCGTCGCGCCTCTGCCATCGACCGTATCGCGTCGTCAATGTTGTAAGCCCAGCGCAGCTGCATACCCTGCCTGAAGTATTCCTGTGCGGCTGGTTTTGTTGTGCTGATGTCCCATTCGTAGCTGCCGAGTGCGGAAGGAATGTAATCGATCGGCTCCTGAAAAGCGGGGAGCGTCTCCGGAGCTGCCGCAGGGACAGTATCCGATTCGTCGGCACAAGCCGCGAGCAGACCGCAGGCGATGATCGTGGACAGTATATGTTGCATGTTCGGGGTTACCTCGTTGTGTTCGGGACTAGCAGCCTGTTGAAAATACCATGGATGGTTTTGTCGACAGACTGCTAGTGATCAATTCGTCTGATTGCCGGTTTGTTTGCTGATGAGGTCGTCAATGACCGCGTTCGGATAACTGAGCAGCCGGCCGAATCGATGTGCGATTTCCCGCCGAGCTGCACCCTTGTATTGTCCTTTGTCGACCAGCGCATGTCTGTCCGCCTTTATCGCCAGATATTTGTCGAGAGTGTCGCCGGTGTACACGAGTAATACGTGTTTTCCCAGGGCGACGTCGGCCGGATACAGGTCCGTAACCAGCAAGTCGGTCTCGCGATACAGCAATACATCATTGCGATCGGCAACGACCTGTGCGTCGGGCAGGATATCGTCCATTTCCTCGCGTGACATCACCTCGGAAAGAGCAAGCTGCTTCACCCCGAGGCGTACCACTTCTGCAAACCCTCCGAGGATGCCGAGTTGGTATGAACGCGAATCAACGGGCTGAGAATACTGTGTGGATGCCAATGGACCGGCCGCGGCAAGCAAGCCTGTAATGGCCAGCACAACGATACTTGCGCGTAAAGTCATAATTCCCCCGGGGTTAATGGCCTGCCTGGGAATCGGCAGGACGTTTGGTAGTCCATCAAACCTACCTTGTTGGACTACTAGACTACCCGATAATTTCGGCGGTTGCAGTCGTCGCCCGTATAGCGCAACAGTGCTAAGCTCGCCTGCAAACTGATGTCACAACGGATTCCCCGCATGGCCAACGTATTCTATCGCGAGCCACAGCATGCCTACCCGGAAGCAGCCAGCGGCAGGGGCGTGTATCTCTATGACACGACCGGCAAGCAGTATCTTGATGGCAGCGGCGGTGCGGCGGTTTCCTGCCTCGGTCATGGCAATGAAACGGTCATTCAGGCGATCAAAGATCAACTCGATTCCGTGGCGTTTGCCCACACGACTTTTTTTACCAGTTCGCCGCAGGAGCACCTGGCGGCAGGTCTGGTCGAGAAGTTTGGTGAAGACGATGCGCGCGTCTATTTTCTTTCCGGCGGTTCCGAAGCCAACGAAGCCGCCATCAAACTGGCGCGGCAATACTGGGTTGCCAGGGGCATGAACGACAAACGTATTTTCCTCAGCCGCCATCAGAGTTACCACGGCAATACGCTCGGTGCATTGTCATTGTCCGGCAATCCGGGTCGACGCGAAGTTTTCGAACCGCTGCTCAATGACTGGCCAAAGGTATCCCAATGTTACGCCTATCGATTGAAGCAACCCGGAGAGTCGGACGCTGACTATGGCCTTCGTTGTGCCGCCGAGCTGGAAGCGGAAATCGAACGCGTCGGCGCCGGGAATGTGGCGGCATTTTTTGCCGAGACCGTTACCGGGGCGACGATGGGTGCGTTACCGGCCGTCGCGGGCTATTTTCGCGAGATTCGTCGCATCTGTGACCGCTATGACATTCTTCTGGTGCTCGATGAGGTCATGTGCGGCTGCGGGCGAACGGGTACGTATTTCGCGTTCGAGCAGGAAGATGTCCGGCCCGACATCGTTACCATGGCGAAGGGTCTTGGTGGCGGCTATCAGGCAATCGCGGCTGTGCTATCGCGCGGTTTCATACAGGAGACCATTGTCGAGCGATTTGGCGGATTTGCGCACGGCCATACCTACGTCGGACATCCAACCGCCTGCGCGGCGGGCGTGGCGGTGGCCCAGGTGATTAAGGAGCAGGATTTGTTGTCCAATGTGCGACGTGTTGGCACTTATCTCCGAGCTCAACTGAGCGCAGTGCTTGGCGATCACCCGCATGTCGGCGATATTCGCGGGCGAGGACTGTTTGCGGGTATTGAACTGGTTGTCGATCGAGCGACCAAAGAACCGCCCAGGGCCGAGCTCGGCTTACCACTCAAGCTACGCAACAAGGCCATGGAAAAAGGACTGATCTGTTACCCGGCTGGTGGTACGGCCAACGGAGTCGATGGCGTGCACATTTTGCTGGCACCACCTTTCATTTACACTGAAGCGCATGCAGATGAATTGGTGGAGAAGATCGCCGGGACACTGACTGACGTCGCGGTTACCTAGCCAGAATGCTGCTACCGCATCAGGTTTTCGCCCGTGATCGTGTGATCATTATCTCGGCGCCAAACGGTGCGCGCCGTTCGACGGATGACCACCCGGCCTTGCCCATTACTCCGGACGAGCTTGCCACTTGTGCGGAATCCCTCGTCGAGGAGGGTGTTTCCGTATTGCATCTCCATGTACGCGACAAACGGCAGCAGCATACGATCGACGCCGATCGCTACCGTGCTGCCATGACGGCCGTGCGCGAACGGGTAGGCGATGCGCTCGTATTGCAGGTGACCTCGGAAGCCGTCGGCATCTACACCCGCGATGAACAGATGGCGATGGTCCGCTCCTTGCGGCCACAGGCCGTTTCCCTGGCGCTGCGTGAGTTGTGCCCGGATGATAAAGCAGAGCTTGAGGCGGCGGCATTTTTCTCGTGGCTGATGAAAGAGGCGATATGGCCGCAGTACATCTTGTATTCAGCCGCAGAGGTGCAGCGTTTCGATGCCTTGCGACGACGCGGCGTCTTTACGGAGGAACGCCCTTTCTGTTTGCTGGTTCTGGGCCGGTATTCCGCCAGCCTCGAAGGGCAGGTATCGGAGTTGGAGGCAATGCTGGCCGCCGCCGACTGCAGCGAGTTTCCCTGGGCGGTATGTTGTTTCGGCCAACAGGAACAGGCGGCGATGCTTGCCGCGACGGCGGCCGGCGGACACGTTCGCGTTGGTTTCGAAAACAACCTGCACTTGCCCGATGGATCGATTGCACGAGACAATGCACAGCTTGTTCAACAATATCGAGCAGCCGCGATATCATTGGGTCGCATTCCGGCCACGGCGGACGATGTCAGAAACGAGTACATGAGTTGAGTTCAGATTTGACGCTGAAAAAGCGCACCGTTGGCGTACTTGGTGGCATGGGGCCTGAGGCGACAGTCGATTTCATGACCAAAGTGATTGCGATGACGCCCGCCAGTGTCGATCGGGATCACGTGCGAATGCTGGTCGATAACAACCCCGGCGTCCCCGACCGACAGGCGGCCATCCTGGGTGATGATGCAGGCGTTCGACATGCATTGGTGGCAATGGCGCAACAACTGCAATCGGCCGGTGCCGATTTTCTGGTGATGCC
>CAYUOY010000139.1:9277-10502 GCA_964446495.1 uncultured Woeseiaceae bacterium
AGTCGGTGTTCTGGCGACGGACGCCTGCCTGGTTGCTGGCGTCTATCAGACCGCATTGCAGTCGATTGGACGTACCGCCATTCTCCCGGAGGCCGATGATCAACGTGAATGTATGCAGTTGATCGGACGGGTCAAGAGTGGCGATACCGGTGCATCGGTCAGGCAATGCATGACCGAGCTGGCTGATCGTCTGATCGCCGCCGGTGCGGAGCTGGTGATCGCCGGCTGTACAGAAATTCCTCTGGTCCTCGGCAACGATGCTACAAAGGTACCCGTTATTTCATCAACCGATGTGCTGGCCAAACGTACCGTAGCGATTGCGACCGGGGCCGCCGATTTGCCAGCTATTGACTAGGGAACCTCTGATCTATTTTAATCTGACATTTTGTTTCAACACATTTCTCAGGTTTGGTGGGGTCGCGCGTCAGGTCGCGCTCCTACAAGGGATTCCCTGTAGGAGCGCGACCTGACGCGCGACCCCGCGATTCCAAACTCCCACACCTCGTTTGTTTCTTCAGAATAAATCAGAGGTTCCCTGGACAGTCTGTTGAACAAACATTCCATGGTGTTAAAACAGAGTTTTTCCGCATGAAATTCGAAAAACGTAGTGTGTAAATGACTCACATAGTCGTCGGCTATGCAGCCATAGAAAAAATCGGTACATCCCTGTACCGTACTCGGCTTGTCGACATACATTTTTTCAAAAAACTACCAGCCTAAAAGGACAGACCCGTGTTGTTATCGCGCTTTCCCCGAGTTTCTCTTGCTCATTTGCCCACGCCCCTGGAGTTTCTGCCACGCCTGACGTGTCATCTGGGGGGTCCCAAAATTTACGTTAAGCGAGACGATTGCACCGGTCTGGGCAGCGGTGGCAACAAGACCCGCAAGTTGGAGTTTCTCATGGCCGATGCCGTGCAGAAAAAGGCGACGGCGATCATCACCCAGGGAGCGGTTCAATCCAACCACGCCCGTCAGACGGTCGCGGCTGCCTGCAAGCTGGGGTTGAAATGCGAGCTCGTGTTCGAAAAACGTGTCAGCGATGCCACCGAGCCGTATCTGCAATCCGGTAACGTGTTTCTCGATCACCTTTTCGGTGCCGGCATTCGTGAGGTAGAAAAAGGTACGGATATGGACGCGGCGATGCAAACGGTTGCGGACGAATTGAGTGCCAGCGGTCAGACGCCCTACATCATCCCGGGTGGCGGCTCAAACCCTGTTGGTGCGC
>CAYUOY010000140.1:0-10450 GCA_964446495.1 uncultured Woeseiaceae bacterium
GAGATCATACGCTGGTACTTCCTGAAGGAACGGCTATCCGCATCCGGGCAGACCGTGTACGCGGATGTGAGCGGCGGGCGATTTGCGATCTGGCGCGCCGCCCTAGAGTCGTGGGCGCAGCACCCTATCGTCGGTTATGGCCTGGGCTCGAAAGTGGAAGCCTATTCCTCAGGCTGGGTGGCCAAGGTACAGTTCCACAGCTACCCGGTCCAAACTTTGCACCACACCGGGCTGATCGGGCTGTTGCTGATAGCCGGCGGTTGGTCGACGTGGCTACTCCGCACCACCAGAAAGGTCTTCTTGGTCCACGATGTCGAAGAGAAAATCGTGCTGGGCGCCATGTTAGTCTACGTTTTCGGAATTTTTTTCTACGGGCTGTACGGCCACTCGCTTAGTTATCCGCCAAGCACGCAGTTCTTCTGGCTGTGCGTCGGTTTTCTGTGCGCGTTGCGTCGCCCTGTCCATTGCAGAGTTCAATCGTGAAACAGGTCTTGATTTCAAAGGGTGCCGCCATAATTGAGGAAGTGCCGGTCCCAGGTATCGGGCCCGGCGAGGTGCTTGTACGAGTTCGATCCTCATGCCTGTCCGTTGGAACAGAGATGAGCAGCTTGCGATCGAGTGCCATTCCAATGTGGCGACGCGCGCTAAGGCAGCCCGAGAAAGTAGCAGCTACGGTCCGGATGGCAGCGACCCAAGGCGTGAAGCGAACCTGGAGCCTTGTCGAGGAGAAACGCAGCGAGAGCCGTCCAACGGGTTACTCGGCGGCCGGAGTCGTTGTCGAAGTCGGTTCTGATATCAACGACCTAATGTCGGGTGATCGTGTCGCGTGTGCCGGCGGCGGGTATGCCCTACATGCCGAGTTCATTCGGGTACCACGAAATCTGTGTGTGCCGTTAAGCGATGTAATCGACTGGGATAGTGCCTCAACAATTACCCTGGGCGCCATTGCTCTTCAGGGTGTACGACGGGCCCAGCCGACGCTGGGCGAGACGTTCGTGGTCATCGGACTGGGTATTCTTGGTCAACTCACTCTGCAAATATTGCGCGCCAATGGTTGCCGCACCATCGGTATCGACCTCGACGGCGACCGGCTGGAACTCGCCGGCAAGCTGGGGATGGACGTTGGTCTGGATGCAGGCGGTGCCGATCTCGAACAGGTCGCGCGGCTGACCGATGGTCTCGGCGCTGACGGGGCAATAATTACTGCGGCGACACCGTCCGATGCGGTTGTGTCCCAAGCTTTCAAGGTGTGCCGGAAAAAGGGCCGTGTCGTGCTCGTGGGCGACGTAGGGTTGGACCTGAATCGCGCGGACTTCTATGCCAAGGAAATCGATTTCCGCATCTCGACCTCGTACGGACCCGGGCGTTACGACCGCCGCTATGAGGAACAGGGGCTCGACTATCCCGCAGCGTACGTCCGCTGGACCGAAAATCGCAACATGGCAGAGTATCTTAGGTTAGTAGCCGAAAAACACGTCACGCTGGAGCCACTAATATCGGCCCGCTTTCCTGTCGCCGACGCGACAGAAGCATACGCTTCGTTGAATGCGGTCACCGCGAAACCACTGATGGTGTTGCTGACCTATCCCGACAACGACGATAAACCCATTCGTACAATTACCACTGGCAATTCAATTGGGGCCACATCCGGAATAATTCGCGTCGCCGTCATTGGCGCCGGCGCGTTCGCACGTGCAAACCACCTGCCGAATCTCCAAAGCCTCAGCGATCGCTTCGCGATTCACACGGTCGCCAGCCGTTCCGGACACGCGGCGTCCGCCGCTGCGAAGCAATTCGGTGCAGCCAAGGCTTCCACGGATTACGAGGAAGTGCTGGCCGATGCCAACGTAGATGCGGTCATCATCGCGACCCGCCATCACCTGCATGCTGAAATGGCGCTGCATGCGCTTAAGGCAGGCAAACACGTGCTGGTCGAGAAACCGCTCGCACTGGACGCTATGGAGCTTAAGGCCCTAGATGAATTCATCTCAGCACCGGATGAACAGTCCGTCCCTGTGTTGTTAACAGGCTATAACCGACGCTTTTCGAGCTATGCAGCAAGCATGGCGCAGCTGCTTAAGAACCGTAGCGGTCCGTTCGTACTCGACTATCGAATGAACGCCGGTTACATTCCGATGGATCACTGGGTGCACGGGCAGGAAGGTGGTGGACGGAATCTCGGGGAGGCTTGTCACATATATGATTTGTTCACTTTTC
Source organism: uncultured Woeseiaceae bacterium (assembly GCA_964446495.1). GTDB lineage: Bacteria > Pseudomonadota > Gammaproteobacteria > Steroidobacterales > Woeseiaceae > JAADHU01. Next base: position 2,218 of record CAYUOY010000140.1, read on the forward strand.
TGGCAGATGCAGAAATCGCCGAAGTCTCCGCAACGGCCATTGCACCGGCGTCGGGACACTACGCTCGCAACGACAATTTTGTTGCAACGTTCCGCTTTGCCGACGGCTCAGTCGCATCGCTGACTTACACCGCTCTGGGCAACACGGACTACGCCAAGGAAACGGCCGATCTTCACGTGGACGGAAAGACAGCCGTTATGCAGAACTACTGCAAGCTCGACGTCTATGGCTGCAGGACCGAACCGTTGCGATCTACGACCCCCGAAAAAGGCTTGAAATCCGAACTGCTTGCGTTCGCCGATGGGATTAACGATGGACACTGGCCGATTCCGTGGTGGCAACAAAGGCAAGTCGCAACGATGGCCTTTGAGATCGAGCATCAGTTGTTCAGTGCGAAAATGTAGCAACAGATGAATGTGAGTGACGTCAACCGCGCCTTCAGCGCATTGGACCGATGGATTTCGGACAACGGATGGGCGGGATACGACCCGTATGACGTTCGTGGTCAGGACTGGTATGTCCGTCTGTTCGGTGCCCAGCACTGGCTGTTCAGAAAACTGCGCGGAGCTCTCGCCATGATCGAGTCTGAAGTCTCGCCAATGGGACTGAGGAAACTTCTCCGCATTCAGAAAGAGATCAACCCTAAAGGAATGGGCTTGATGGCGAGCGCCTATCTGACGCGATGGGACACGACGGACGATCAGTCTTATCGGGAAAAGGCGGAGGCGATTCTCTCCTGGCTGGCGGACAATCGATGTCGAGATCATCCGGGGATATCCTGGGGTTACCCGTTTCACTGGCAATCGCGGATCTTCCTGCCACGCGGCACACCGTCCGTCGTCGTCACGACTACTATCGGCGATGCCTGGCTACAACACTACGAGCGCACTCGCTCGACAGAAAGTCTCGATATCGCAGAAGGGATCGCCGAGTTCCTACTTAGAGGCCTGAATCGTCCCGTCGACGAGAACGACCGCCTCTGTTTCAGTTACACGCCTCTCGACCAATTCAAGGTGCACAACGCTAATCTCTTCGCGGCCGCCTTCCTTGCCCGTCTTTGCACACTGACCGACAACCGGGAGTATGAGGCCCTGGCCCTGAGGGCGGTCCGCTACACGCTGTCTGAACAGAACGCAGACGGCTCATTCTGCTACTGGGGCTCCGAGCCATCGACGATAGTCGATCACTATCACACCGGATTCGTCCTGCGACATCTTGATACGGTACGTCGCGCCACATCGGTAGATTTCATCACTGAACCACTAACGCGAGGCTACGCTTTCTATATCGAACGGCTGTTCACCGCAGAAGGGACGCCGAAGTTCACCCCCGACAGCCTATACCCGATCGACATTCACTCCTGCGCGGAGGCCATTCTATGCGTCTGTCAGCTCGGGCCGGAGTTCGGCGGACTGGCACGAATCGGACCGGTCTTCGGGCTGACGCAGGAGAAGATGCTAAGCGCCGAAGGCTGGTACGTGGCGGCAATCCGACAAAAGCGCGGTCGCGAGGCGCCACTATCCGTTCCTTATCTGCGTTGGGGGCAGGCCTGGATGCTGCTGGCACTGGCTCGGCTCCAGGCCAGGCTGAATGACACTCCATCAATATTGAGTGAGCCGCTATGAGAATCGGCATGATCCTGCCTGGCAAGTTTCCTCCGGATATCAGGGTAGAAAAGGAATTCGAAACGCTGAAGGAAGAACACGAGGTTTTCCTGCTGTGTCTGAGGCGCGACGAACAACCCATCCGGGAGAATTGGCGCGGGATGGAGATAAGCCGGGTATTCTCGCGCGCGGAACGCTGGTGGAGCCAGTGGAACCTGATGTCCCGATGCTACTCGGGCACATGGGAAGCCGCCATCGAAAATTTTTTGGTCAGCATCAGTGCCGACGCTCTGCACGTGCATGATCTTCCGTTGCTCGGACCGGCACTGAAGGCAGCAGAGAATCTGCAGATTCCTGTTGTGGCAGACCTGCATGAAAACTATCCTGCGATGCTCGAGGATACGCTGAAGGCCCCGATACGCCGGACTAGTTCACTTGGGAGTCTGGCTTCCCGGCTATCGATATCTGTGCCGAGATGGAGCGCCTATGAAGAGTCGACTGTGCCTCAGGCAAATCGGGTAATCGTTGTTATCGAAGAGGCCCGTGAGAGGCTCGTGCGTATGGGCGTGCCAGCCGAGAAAGTCTCCGTAGTTGGCAACTACGCCACACTGGACAACGTGGATAACCGAGATCGGGAAGCGCGCTCCGCAACCCGGCACGATATGTCTCGACTACGCGTAATCTATGCCGGCGGCTTCGATCCTACCCGCGATCTAGTCACGGTACTCGATGCCGTCAAAGCGCTGCCCGATCAAGTGCGCGCCGCAATCGACGTCCAGCTGATTGGCGGCATGGGCCGGGACCTTAGCCAGTTGAGTCAACACGCGGCGGCGCTCGGTATCGAAGAGCACGTCACTTTGCTGCAGTGGTTGCCGCGCCCGGAGGCTGAACGACTGATGAACGAGGCCGATGTGGGACTGGTGCCTCACGTCAAATCCGCTCATACCGACTCCACGGTTCCTCACAAACTATTCCAGTATATGTGGCGACGCCTGCCGGTGATCGTTTCCGACTGCGCGCCGCTGGAGCGCATCGTTCGAGAGTCTGATTGCGGCTTCGTTTACCCGTCGGGCGACAGCCTGGCCCTGGCTAGGTGTCTTTCGGAGATGCACAGTCGACAGGATCGAGCTATTACGCTTGGTGAAGCAGGCCGCAGGGCGGTGGCCCGTAAATACAACTGGGACAAGGCTGGCGAAACTCTACTACAAGTTTACCGGAGCCTCACATAAAGATTCTGACCATCATCGGTGCAAGGCCGCAGTTCATCAAAGCAGCCACGGTCTCGCGGGTCCTTGCGGAGAACGCAGGTATCGAAGAGCAAATCGTGCACACCGGTCAACACCATGATCCAAACATGTCCGACATATTTTTCACCGAGTTGGGGATCCCCGAGCCTGATTACAATCTGGGTATCAGCGGTGGCACGCACGGCGCCATGACAGGTCGAATGTTGGCCGCCATCGAAGAAGTGATACTAAAAGATCGCCCTGACTGCCTGTTGATTTATGGAGATACGAACTCGACGCTCGCCGGCGCACTTGCTGCGGCCAAACTGCACGTTCCCGTTGCGCACGTCGAAGCCGGTCTGCGCTCTTTCAACAAACAAATGCCGGAAGAGATAAACCGCGTAGTTACCGACCATGTTGCCAGCTGGCTGTTGACTCCCACAGATACGGCGACCACAAACCTCCATCGCGAAGGTATCTCGCCAGCGAACATTCATCAGGTCGGCGACGTTATGTTCGACGCAGCACTGTTCTACGCAGCGAAGGCGGAGCGAACGAGCACGATCCTGACAAAACTCGGTCTCGAACAGGGCAACTACGTGCTGGCCACGATCCATCGTCAGGAGAATACTGACGCGCCAGCACGCCTCCGTGCGATCGTTGCAAGTCTGAACGAGGTGGCCCGCGGTATGCCGGTTGTGCTGCCGTTGCATCCGCGAACGCGAAAACTGCTCGACTCTGCCGACGACCTGGATGCAAGTGAGGACCTGCTGGTAGTGGAACCGGTTGGCTACCTCGACATGGTCATGTTGGAGCGTGGCGCAGCGGTGATCGCAACGGATTCAGGCGGTGTGCAGAAGGAGGCATTCTTCCACGGCGCGCCCTGCGTGACGCTCCGCGATGAGACGGAATGGGTGGAACTCATCGAGATGGGCTGGAATCGGCTCGCGCCACCGGGGCAGGCCGACATAGCGAAGACGATCCGAGAGGCGATAGGCCAGAAGGGTGATTCAGGCAGTCCGTACGGCGACGGTAACGCAGCGAAACGCATAGTGACCGCGCTGATGGGAGCCTGACGCACAGACATCGCGGCCTCAGTTCATATCGATCAACCAGTACAAGTGCGCACTGGCTATCACGCTTGTTTTCTGCCGCGCACCTGAGCAATAATCAGACCATCTTGATGGGCCAATACCCAGTGCAAACTCAACAGACTGGCTAATGGCCGCTGGAGCACAGCATGATGACGGACGCAAGATCGTTTTATCTTCTGGGCCTCGCAGCATGTCTCGTCGCTTGCGGCAGTGGTGGCAGCGCATCGCCTTCATCACCACTTCCGCCACCCCCACCATCTCCGCCACCCCCGCCCCCTCCGGCACCACCGAGCAATGATTCGGGAGCCGCGGAAATCGTCCTGTCGAACGTCGTACTGGACCAGCCGTTCCAGACGGCTCAGCCGGACTATACGGCCACCGTTGGTGTGCTGCTTACATCGACATCCGTGACAGTCGATCCGTCGGATACCAACGCGAGCATCACCGTCAATGGTCGACTTTTTGTTGATGGAATATCAAGCTTCGGAATGGGATTGGATGAAGGTGAAAATGTCATCACAGTGGTGGTCTCCGCCGAAGATGGAGTTACGACCTCTACCTACACATTTGATGTGACCCGACAAACTGCGGCGAGTTTTGATCATGAGGCCTATGTCAAGGCTTCAAATACGGAGTCCGAAGATTTCTTCGGAGCGTCAATCGTCCTGAGTGGCAATACGCTGGCGGTTGGTGTACCGCAGGAGGACAGTAGCGCTACAGGCGTAAATGGCGACCAGTCCGACAATAATGCGGAACAGTCCGGTGCGGTGTACGTCTATTCGCGAGACCGCAGTGGCGTATGGAGTCAGCAAGCTTACATCAAGGCTTCGAATGCCGAAACGGGCGACAGGTTCGGAGCATCCATTGCTCTGGACGGCGACACCCTGGTTGTTGGTGCACCGAACGAGGACAGCGCCACTGTCGGGGTGGGCGGCGACCAGAACGACAATAGCGCGCCGGAGTCGGGAGCCGTGTACGTTTTTTCGCGAGATACCGGTGGGGTGTGGACCGAACAAGCCTACATCAAGGCTTCAAACACCGAGGCGGACGATTGGTTCGGATCGTCGGTCGCGCTTTCCGCCAAGTTCCTTGCCGTCGGTGCGCCTGGCGAGGACAGTATGGCTACTGCGCTAAACGGGGACCAAGCGGACAACAGCGCTGGGCAGTCCGGTTCAGTCTACGTCTATACACGCGACCCTGTTGGCGGGTGGCCACAGAATGCCTACCTCAAGGCATCGCTCGCGGATGCAGATGATCTCTTCGGTACCTCTGTCGGATGGGGCTTTTTCGAAGACTCAGTCTTCGGCCACTTCCACATGTTGGCTGTCGGGGCGCCTGGCGAAGACAGCAACATAAGGGGCCCTGTCGCGCCGAATGAAGGTAATCTTGCCGACAATAGCGCCACCGATTCCGGTGCAGTCTACATGTTTTCTTACGGCGATTCTGGCATCCCAGGAACCGGGCCAGAACCCGGGTGGGGTGTCGGCACGGGGTTTTACCTGAAGGCGTCAAACGCCGAGGCGCTCGACGCCTTTGGTGAGACGCTTGCGTTTGCGGGCACCACACTCGCGGTTTCGGCAACTGGCGAAGACAGCAACGCCACCGGCGTTGACGGTGATCAGGCTGACAACAGTGCAGCGGATTCAGGAGCCGTCTACGTTTTTCGGCTTTCTACGGCCGGGGGCGGTTGGGTTCAACGGTCTTACATCAAGGCCTCGAACACCGAGGCGGGCGATGCGTTTTCAAGCGATATCGCCTGGAATCGCTTCGGCCTTGCCGTCGTGGCATCGGGTGAGGACAGTAGCGCCATCGGCGTGAATGGCGACGAGGCTGATAACACGATGACAGATTCTGGTGCGGCCTACTTGTTTACTCGGTTTCGCCAGTACGCTTACATCAAGGCATCAAACACCGAGGCGGGAGACCGACTGACAACAATAACGTGGCACGGCGACACCGTCGTTGTCGGAGCAACCCACGAGGACAGCAACGCAATCGGCGTCAGTGGAGACCAGGCCGATAATACGGCGAATCAGTCTGGCGCGGTGTATGTGGTAAGATAAGCGCACTCTAGGCGGTTCATTGGTCAATATCGTTACGGTTCTGTACAGTCGCTCACCGATTGGAGGCCAAGCGCAACGCATAGACGAGGACATCATCGCGGCCTCAATTCAATTTAGATCGCCATCGAATTGCCCGGACGTCATGCGACATCCATCGAGACCCCATGGCGTTGCGCCCAGACGAACAGGTTCAGGCAGCGCCAGATATGGCTATCGAATCGCTTTCGGCCAGATTGCAGTGCTTGCCATTCGCGCTCTAGCCTAGCGACGTTGATCGGGCAGGGACCGACCCTGCGGGCATCGGCGAACACCGATTCCACCCATGGCTCCAGCTGTGATAACCACGCCCTTTCGGGTGTTGCGAATCCAATCTTGTCGCGTCGATCCAAAATCGAGTCGGGCGCAATGCCTCGCATCGCCGACCTAAGCAACGCTTTTCGCGTGCCATCCGGCGTCAGGGAGTGCTCCTCCGGTACTGATATCGCGAACTCCGCCAGTTCCCGTGTCAGGAACGGCACGCGGCTCTCAACGGAGAAATGCATCGAATTCCGGTCTTCATATCGCAAAAGATGCGGTAAACCGGAGGTGGTGGCCCGTTTCAGTTCATCAGCGTATATGGCCCCACTCATCGCGCGCTTTGGCGTCGCCTCAAGCCGAGCACCGGCTGCTCGAAACCAATCCCGATCCAGCCACCGGGGAACCAACTCTCGCCCAACGAGCCTGCGCAGCAGCTGTTGCATCCAAGGTGGAAACAGGAACGGGCCGGTCGTAGGCAACAGCTGGAGCAGGCCCACATCGTCACCGACATGGCGCAGAAATCGGACGGCGTTAGTCATTTCGCCACGCAACAGCATCGAGGCCAGCCGAACGCCCAGAAAATTGCTGTAGCCGCCGAGAAGCTCGTCTGCGCCTTGCCCGTCCAGCATCACCTTGATATCCGCTTCCTTGGCCGCCCGAAAGACGCAGAACTGTGCGTAAATCGACGTACTACCAAACGGCTGATCTTGCGCATCGATCAGTTCATCCAAATCCGAGATGAGGTCATCCGCACCGACCCGGACCTTGTGGACACTCGCCCCGGTGTGCTCTGACACGATGTCCATCCATCCCTCTTCGCTCAGACGCTTGTCAGCAGCTACATAGCTAAAGGTATGCAGATCGATATCCGGCCGCAGATGCCTGACTGCAGACACAATGGCAGATGAGTCAATGCCACCGGATAGAGCGGTGCCCACGCGGACATCTGATCGGAGGTGGCGTTCGATATTCCGCAGAAACAGGTTCCGAAGGTGGGCAGCCGCATCCACAAAGGAGAGCTCTAGAGGGGAGCGCTTGAACTCCCAGTACCTGCCATGCGTCGCGTTGCCGGGGCGGTCCAGATGGATTTCCATCCAACACCCCGGCTCGAGCTGGCGGATATCGCGAATCAAGGTCGAGCGGTCGTCGTCAGTCCGCGCATGCCTGAGGAATTCGAAAGTCGCTTGCGCATCGAGTCGCCTCTCGACTCCTTCGAGCCGCATCAGGGCCTTCATCTCAGATGAAAATGCAAATCTATCGGTGGTCTGATGATAGTGGAGCGGCTTGATACCGAAAAAATCTCTTGCAAGCAGCAGCGTACGAGCGCGCGCATCCCACAGCGCAAGAGCGAACATTCCTTCGAAACGGCACAATGATTCTTTACCCCAGTGCACGAGCGCATGCAATACGATTTCCGTATCGGATTGCGAGACAAAGCGGACCCCTACCGCCTCCAGTTCCCGTCGCAATTCGATATAGTTGTAAACCTCGCCGTTGTAAATAAGATGGTAGCGCCCGTCGGGCGTGGACATCGGTTGTCGACCGAGCTCACTCAGGTCGATAATCGAAAGACGGTGGTGAATCAACGCCAGACGCGCCTGTCGCGGCTGGAGCTCGATTCGCGAGTGAGCGCTGATCGTCTCACCATCACTCAGAATCAGCCCCTGCTGGTCGGGACCACGATGTGCCTGTACGCTGGCGAAACCAGGGTCAATTATCTTCGCTTCCCGAAGGACAATTCCAGCAATACCACACATCAGACGGGTGCCGCTGCGAGTATCACGAGAGAACTCGAGAAAGCCGCCTTACGACGCGACGGGACTGGCATCCGTTGCGTCTCATACAGCTGGCTCGTCAGTACCCCTGACATCAGCTCCACGGCCACGCACAAAATTCCGAGCCAGCACGAAGAAGACGGCGATGATGCCACCAAAGACCGTAGCCACGAT
>CAYUOY010000141.1:0-10419 GCA_964446495.1 uncultured Woeseiaceae bacterium
GTGCAGGCCTGGGTGAAGTAGCGATGAATCAGCTCAAACTCGTTCACGCTGGTCTCTGGTCCGGGCCAGGTGGGTCAGGATGCGGGCACATCCCGTAACGCCCTGCCTGCCTTGTCGAGTATTGCATTAACGTACTTGTGTCCATCGAGTGCGCCGAGTCGCCTGGCAAGATTCACCGCTTCGTTGATGACGGCCTTGTAGGGCACATCGAGTCTTGATTCGAGTTCATAGAAACCCAGCAACAGGATGGCACGTTCCACCGGGTCGAGTTGGCCCACGGGTCTGTCCGTAAAGTCACCCATGCTCGTCTCGATCGCTTCGCGCCCGTCGCAAATAGCGGCAAGGCCAGCGTCGAAATACTCCTGATCCACACGCTGATACTCCGGTCGATCGTGAAACTGCGCCAGCAGCTCTGCTTTGTCATGATCGGCGACCTGCATTTGGTACAAAGCCTGCACCAGCAACAGCCTCGCACGGCTTCTCTTACCGGCTGATGCTGACTTACTCATCGAGCTTGTTCCCTGCTGCTTGTATCTGGACACATCATGCGCGTTTCTCGATATTCCGTGGTCGGACTTCCGCTTCGTGTTCGTTCTCGAGCCGGTACCGGATCAGATCCGCTATCGATCCGATCCTGATGTCATGCCGCTGTGAAAAAATTTCGAGATCCGGTCGACGTGCCATGCTGCCATCCTCATTCAATACCTCGACGATGGTGGCCGCCGGTTCGAATCCTGCCAACGCGGCCAGGTCGCAACCGGCCTCTGTATGACCGGCTCGCGTCAAAACGCCACCGTGCTGTGCCATCAACGGGAATATGTGGCCAGGTCGGGTCAGGTGCACCGGCTTCGCATCGGGTCGCACCGCTGTCTGAATAGTCGTCGCCCGATCATGCGCCGAAACTCCGGATTCCACCCCTTCCGCCGCCTCGATGGTTACGGTGAAATTGGTTCCGTGTGACGCATCTGTTCCCTCCACCATCAGCGGCAGTTGCAATTGCGCGCAACGCTCCCGTGTCAACGTCAGGCAAATCAGCCCACGGCCAAAGCGCGCCATGAAGTTAATGTCGAGCGGGCGAACTTTTGCCGCCGCCATCATCAGGTCGCCTTCGTTTTCACGATCCTCATCATCGACCATCACCACCATTTTACCCGCACGAAAGTCAGCGATAATCACGTCAATGGCGGCAAATTCAGTCATTTTTTCTTGCCCAGCAATTCAGGCAGAAACGACATTTGTTCCCGGCTCGCGGTCGCGTTCGATATCTCCTGCAAGCGCTTGATCTCATCCTGAAATTCCGTGACATCCTGGAAGCTGCGATAAACCGAGGCGAACCGAACAAAGGCAACCTCATCGAGGCCTCGCAATTCCTCCATGACCAGTTCGCCGATCAGGCGCGAACCCACTTCGCGCTCGCCCATGGTGCGCAGCCTGTGCACCAGCCGCCCGACGGCTTGCTCGAATTCATCGGAAGAAACCGGGCGTTTCTCCAGCGCCCGCCGCATGCTCGCGCGCATTTTCTGTTCGTCGAACGGTTCACGCCGATTGTCGCTTTTTATGATGCGTGGCATTACCAGCTCGGCACTTTCAAAGGTAGTGAACCGCTCGTTGCAATCCATGCACTGACGGCGCCTGCGAATCTGCCGCCCCTCGCCGGCCAGCCGGGAGTCTATAACCTTGGTTTCCTCGTGAGCGCAAAATGGACAATGCATGAGTGACAGTCTACTGGTTTACGGTTCGTCTGGCTTACCCGCCATAAACCGGAAATTTCCTGCACAACTCCAGGACCTGGCCACGAACACGCTGGACCATCAGGTCATCACGGATGTCGTCCAGCAGGTCCGCTATCCAGTTCGTCAGCTCGCGTGTTTCTTCAACGCCGAAGCCGCGCGTGGTAATGGCCGGAGTGCCAAGTCGCAAGCCGCTGGTGACAAAGGGAGAGCGCGGATCATTCGGGACCGTATTCTTGTTAACGGTGATATTCGCGCGGCCCAACGCGGCGTCTGCTTCCTTGCCGGTGATGTCTTTCCCGATCAGGCTGAGCAACACCAGGTGATTGTCAGTGCCGCCTGAAACAACGCTGTAACCGCGTTCGATCAGTGTTGCGGCCATTACTCGTGCATTTTCGACAACGCTCACCTGATACTGCGTGAATTCAGGTGCCATCGCCTCCTTTAAGGCAACGGCTTTTGCGGCGATGACATGCATCAGCGGTCCGCCCTGGATGCCAGGAAAAACGAGTGAATTAAATCTCTTTGCCAGCGCTTCATTTTCGCGCGCGAGAATCAGGCCGCCACGCGGGCCGCGCAAAGTCTTGTGCGTTGTGGTTGTCACGACATCGGCAATCGGCACCGGGTTCGGGTAGAGGCCCGCCGCGACCAGTCCTGCCACGTGCGCCATATCGACCATCAGGTAGGCGCCGACGCTGTCGGCAATATCCCGAAAACGCTGCCAGTCCATGATCCTGGAATAGGCCGAGAATCCGGCGATAATCAATTTGGGCTGGTGTTCGTCGGCCAATGCCTGAATTTTTCCGTAGTCCAGCAACGCCGTATCGGCATCCACACAGTATTGAACGGCATTAAACAGTATTCCCGAGAAATTGACGGGCGATCCGTGCGTCAGGTGACCCCCGTCCGTCAGACTCATGCCGAGAATAGTGTCACCGGCCTTTAGCAGCGCAAGCAGTGCCGCCGTATTGGCCTGCGAGCCCGAATGCGGCTGAACATTGGCATAGTCGGCGCCGAATAATTCTTTGGCGCGTTCAATGGCCAGGGTCTCGGCAACGTCTACGTATTCGCAACCACCGTAGTAGCGCTTGCCTGGATAACCTTCAGCATACTTGTTGGTCAATACCGAGCCCTGAGCTTCCATCACGCGAGGGCTCGCGAAGTTTTCCGATGCGATCAGTTCAATGTGGTCCTCCTGACGGCGTGCCTCATCGGCAATCGCAGCGAACAATTCGGCGTCAAAGTCTTCGATGGAACTGGTCTTTGCAAACATGGGACGGGGATCTCCGGCGGATGGGGCGCAAAAAACGGCGATTGTACCTTATGGCACAACGAAAATGGTTGTCAGAATCAGCTCCGAGGTCGCGCGTCAGGTCGCGCTCCTACAATGGTGCCAACAAATTAATTGCAGGAGTGCATCCCGACGCGCGACCAAGCTCAAGAGCATCGCACCCCTGAAGCCGCACCATCGATGCGGTTTTCGGCACCATTGTAGGAGCGCGACCTGACGCGCGACCTCGGCCCGACGTTGGCGACCTTTTACCCTAAGCCGCGAAAGCCTCCACCACCCGCGTCCAGGCCCGTGCCAGATTGTGCCGATTGTAACCACCTCCACCGGTGGCCACGATACGGCCAGCGCAAAAACGATCCGCCAGCACACACAGCCTCGCCGCCGCCTTCGCGTGCGATTCTTCACTGAAACAAAGGTGGGTAATGGGATCTCCGGCGAGGCTGTCAGCACCGCACTGGAAAATAATGAATTCGGGTTCCGCCGCCACGAGATGCGCCTCAACCTGCGGCCAGATCGCTTCGAACTGCTCATCAGTCGCCCCCGGCAGCAGCGGAATATTCAGCTTGGTGCCGCGCGCCCTGCCCTTGCCGGTTTCACTTGCAGAGCCCGTGCCAGGGTAGAGGTAGCGGCCGTCCTCATGCACATCCACGAAAATCAGATTCTCGTCATCCTCGAAACCGTAGTACACGCCGTCCCCGTGATGCGCATCGATGTCGACATAGGCGATGCGCTGAATATTATGTTTGGCACGCAGATACTCAACGGCAATACCACAATCATTGAACACACAGAAGCCGGCGGCGCTGTCCCTTGCTGCATGATGCAAACCTGCAATCGGCACGAACGCGCGCCGCGCTGCACCGCTCAGAACCGCGTCAACGGCCGCCAGCGTGGTTCCGGCAACATCGGAAGCCGCATTGAATACTCCCGGAAATGCGGGCGTATCGCCCTGATCCAGAAAACCGGACCCTTGCAGCGACATGCGTGACACGTGATCGATGTAATCGGGAGTATGAAACAACACCAGTTCATCAACACTCGCGCGCCTCGGCTCCGCATATTCAATGGCGTCGCCGAGACCGGCGGCCGCCAGCTCGGTGTGAAAAGCCCGGTGCCGATCGTCACCAAACGGGTGCTCCTCGCCAAAGCCATAGTTGGCAATTGCGTCACCTTTGTAAACGTAGACCGGCTTCATTGTCACATCCGAAATGCCCGCGATCCGCCCAACGGTTTTCTAATGGCGCAGCATACCGGATAATGCACCGGTCGTTCCTAACCAAAAGACTCCCATGGCGCAATACATCTATACAATGAATCGAGTGGCCAAGATGGTGCCGCCCAAGCGGTTTATCATCAAGGACATCTCCCTGTCGTTTTTCCCCGGCGCGAAAATCGGCGTCCTGGGCCTTAACGGTTCCGGCAAATCGACACTGCTGCGGATAATGGCCGGCCTCGACAAGGAGTTCGACGGTGAAGCGCGGCCGCAGCCCGGCATCAATATCGGCTACTTGCCACAGGAACCGGAGCTCGACCCGTCCAAGGATGTGCGCGGCAATGTCGAGGAAGGTGTGGCGGAGACAAAGGCCTTGCTGGACCGATTCAACGAAATCAGCAATCAGTTCGCCGAGCCAATGGACGACGAGCAAATGAATGCCTTGCTCGAAGAACAGGGCAAACTGCAGGACGGCATTGACTCTGCCGGCGGCTGGGAGCTTGACCGCAAACTCGACATTGCCGCCGACGCATTGCGACTACCACCGTGGGATGCCGATGTCAGCAAGTTATCGGGCGGTGAGAAGCGCCGCGTGGCACTGTGCCGTTTGTTGTTGTCCGAACCCGACATGCTGTTGCTCGATGAGCCAACCAACCATTTGGACGCCGAATCCGTGGCATGGCTCGAGCGCTTCCTGGAGGAATATCCCGGCACTGTTATTGCGGTTACCCACGACCGATACTTTCTGGACAACGTTGCCGGCTGGATTCTTGAACTGGACCGGGGTCACGGCATTCCCTGGGAAGGCAACTACTCCTCCTGGCTGGAACAGAAAGAACAACGACTCGCCCGGGAGGAATCCGGCGAGAAAGCACGGCGCAAGGCGATGCAATCGGAACTGGAGTGGGTTCGACAAAACCCCAAAGGACGGCATGCAAAATCCAAGGCGCGCTTGAAGCAGTTTGCCGAACTATCCTCAGAGAATTATCAGAAACGTAACGAGACCAACGAAATCTATATCCCGCCCGGACCGCGTCTTGGCGATCTCGTGCTTGAGGTGCAGGATGTTCGCAAGGCTTTCGGCGACAAGCTTCTAATGGATTCGCTGAGTTTCACACTACCGCCCGGTGGCATCGTTGGCATCATCGGGCCGAACGGCGCCGGCAAGACCACGTTGTTCCGCATGATCATGGGTAGCGAAACTCAGGATGACGGGACAATTCGCCTGGGCGATAGCGTCAGCATTGCGAGCGTCGATCAGTCGCGTGACAGCCTGGATGACAACAAGACGATATGGGAAGAGATTTCCGAAGGTCAGGACATCATTTCGGTGGGCAAATATGAAACGCCCTCAAGAGCATACGTTGGTCACTTTAACTTTCGTGGCGGCGAGCAACAAAAGAAGATCGGGCTGTTGTCCGGCGGCGAACGCAATCGCGTGCATCTCGCGAAAATGCTGAAGGCCGGCGGCAATTTACTGCTCCTCGACGAGCCGACCAATGACCTCGATGTAGAGACTTTGCGTGCCCTGGAACAGGCTTTGCTGGAATTTCCGGGCTGCGCGGTGGTGATTTCGCATGACCGCTGGTTCCTGGATCGCATTGCGACCCACATTCTCGCGTTCGAGGGCGACAGCCAGGTGACCTGGTTTACGGGTAACTACGCCGATTATGAGGAAGACCGGAAACGCCGACTGGGTGGCGAGGCCAATCAACCGCACCGAATCAAATACAAGCGCATGGATGCCTGATGCCTGTTCTGCTCTCGGTCGGTCTGGTTTTTTTGCTGCTGACGCTGCTCTTCGTCCGGCGAACCGTAAAATGCACACGGCGCCGGCAGATTCTCCGTGCCGGCGGCGCGTGTGTCGGCGGCCTTGCCTCCGCTACAATAGTGTCGCTCATAGCGGTGCTCGCCTTCAGTTATTTTAGTTACGCTCGCCTGACCAGCGAACAATCGGTGTCGCGTATACAATTTACGCGGATCGCGCCCTTCGAATTTCGTGCCCGCCTGATGATCGAGGGTCAGCTCGATCAGTTTTTTGTACTGACCGGTGATGAGTGGCAAATGGATGTTCGCCTGGTGACCTGGAAAGCCCCCGCTACGATTCTCGGTTTTGACCCGATTTTCCGGCTTGATCGGTTGAGCGGACGGTACGGTGACGTTGACCAGGAGCGAACGCAACCGCGCAGCGTGCACGCATTGTCCCGGGCACCTGTACTGGATGTGTGGGGTGTTGCCAGGCGCGCCCCGTGGCTGTTGCCCGGAGTTGACGCCCAATACGGTGCTGCTACCTATGTGCCCATGCTGGACGGGGCACTATACGAGGTGAGCCTCAGTCGTGATGCGCTAATCGCGCGACCCGCCAATGACATTGCGCGCGAGGGTGTTTCAGCCTGGCAATAGGCTCGCTCCGGGACACTGGGTTGCATTATGTCTAACGGAGTGACGCATACACCGCAACTATGGATATACTTGAACCGTGCTATCCCGGACTCTTTCTCAGACCCGGCATGGCCCGGACAATAAGAAAAATGCCAGTGGATTATGAGCATCATACTTGAGCGAGAACAGGGGCTGAAACAGCCTACGGATGAACAGTTCGGACTGGAATGTCCGTACTGCGGCGTGTATGCCCACATGTCAGCCCAATCCGTGCCAGACGTCGCTGCACTGTACGAAGCGCGGCCGAAACACGTCGGGCTGGTTTACCAATGTGATGCCTGCCGGGCGCCGATATTTCTGCGCTTCGCCGTGAAAACCTATGGCGAGTCCAGCATCGAGCTGTTTCAGAACTTCATTGAACTGGAGCGACCGAAAGAGCGATTTCCGTTTTCCTATTTACCGAAGCAAACCGAGGCGCTGTTTCGGGAAGCGCTGTCCTGCTACTCCCACAATAACTTCAACGCCTTTGCCTCCATGTGTCGTCGTGCGGCCAGCAGTTCGTTTGCAGCGCTGGGCGAAAGCGGCAAGTTGCGGGCATTTGATGAGGTGCTATCCGCCCAGGAAATCGCGGAGATTGATGACGACAGTTTCGAACCCATTAAGAATGTATTGTTCGACAGCGGCGAAGGGAGCGGTTTGCCAACGCTCAACCGTGCGCAGGCTGGCGTGTTACTCGAAGTCTTGAAAGACATGTTTTATCAGTGCTTCGTCCGCCGCAGCAAACTTAAGCGGGCGATCAAAGTACGTCGCTTCTTCGTCCAGGAACGAAGCGGCAGCCTTAAGTCGTCAGCCTGACGCCGCAAGATTTGCGCCTGTCTCGCCTAAGAGACACCATCATCCATCTATCGGCGCTCCTACCATTGTTTTTTTGATACCCGCACAATCCTGGGAAACCGCCAATTGGTTTATTGGCACTCGCGCTATCTCAGGAAACCGCGGCACGTGCATTCCTGAACATCCGCATCCACGGTCCTTCATCAGCCCATTCGTCGGGATGCCACGAGTTTTGCGTTGTCGTCACTACGCGTTCCGGGTGCGGCATCATTATCGTCACGCGACCGTCCGTTGTTGTGAGCCCGCAAATCCCCCCGGCAGAGCCGTTCGGATTCGCCGGATACTTTTCGGTAACCCGTCCATAATTATCAACATAGCGCAACGTGACCAGCGACTCAGCCAGTGACCGCGCCGTGTTATTTGCAAATGTCGCTCTACCTTCACCGTGCGAGGTAACGATCGGCAGGCGGCAATCATCCATACCGGTCAGAAATATCGACGGGCCGCTGTGAATAGTGACCAGACTGAGACGCGCCTCAAATTGCTCCGATCGATTGCGCAAAAAAACGGGCCAGTGTTCCGCCCCGGGAATCAGGGTTTTCAAATGCGAAAACATCTGGCAACCATTGCAGATACCGAGCGCAAAACGATCGGGATTTGCGAAAAAGGACGCAAACTGATCGCGTACGCCTGCATGATACAAAATGGATCTGGCCCAGCCACCGCCAGCACCGAGAACATCGCCAAAAGAGAAGCCCCCACAGGCGACCATGCCCTGATACCCATGCAGCGTATCTCGTCCCTCCAGCAGGTCACTCATGTGCACGTCAACCGCATCGAAGCCCGCTCGCATGAAAGCCGCCGCCATCTCGTACTGGCTGTTGACGCCCTGTTCGCGAAGAATGGCAATTCGAGGCCTGGTGCCACCGATCGCCGCCGACGTCTTTTCCGCCGGATCGAAGGTCACCTTCGCCGAAAGGCCCGGGTCTTCCGCATCCAGCAACCGATCAAATTCTTCCTGTGCCGTTTCGGGATTATCGCGTAAAGCCTGTAAGCGATAACTCGTCTCCGACCAGGTGCGCTGCAACTGCAGCCGGTCAATCTGCAAACAAAGTGTTTCTGCATGGCGAATCGTCAGCACCTGCTCAGATTCGACCTGGCCGAGATTACTCCAGTGGCAACCCGCCGCCTCCAGCCGAGACTGGACCTTGTCGAGCTGACGGTCTGCAACCTGAATGACCGCGCCGAGTTCTTCATTGAACAACGTCGCCAGAACGTCCTGCTCAGTGCCGGCAAGTTGCATCGATACGCCAAGACGTCCGGCGAACATCATCTCCACAACCGTAGCCAACAGACCACCATCGGATCGATCGTGATAGGCCAGCAGCAGATTCTCCTCGCTAAGCTCCTGTATCACTGCAAAAAAGTTCTTCAGCCGTTGCGCATCATCCAGATCCGGTGTCGCTCCACTGAGCAAACCGTAGCATTGCGCCAGGCAGGAACCACCCATGCGATTGGCCCCCTCACCAAGATCAATCAGGAGTAAATGACTGGGCTCATCGGTGCGTCTGAGTTCGGGCGTCAGATGCCGGCGTACGTCAGTAACGGGCGCGAACGCCGTTACAATCAATGAAACCGGTGCCACGACCTGTCGTTCGCCATCGCCATCGTTCCAGCGCGCACGCATGGACAGGGAGTCTTTGCCAACCGGTATGGCGATCCCGAGTTCCCGGCACAATTCGAGGCCGACTGCCTTCACCGTGTCAAACAGGTTTGCGTCCTCACCTGGATGACCGGCGGCTGCCATCCAGTTTGCAGACAGACGAATCTTGCGCATGTCCTCAATGGCGGCCGCAGCGATATTCGTGACAGCCTCACCGACCGCCATGCGACCGGACGCCGGCGCATTAAGTACAGCGAGCGGTGTGCGCTCGCCCATGGACATGGCCTCACCGGTACGACTTTCGAAACCACTCGCTGTTATTGCGACGTCACTGACCGCGACCTGCCACGGACCGACCAGCTGATCACGCACACTCAAGCCACCCACCGTACGATCGCCGATGTGAATCAGAAAGGATTTGTCGGCGACTGCAGGAAAACGCAGCACTCGAAATACCGCCTCGTCGAGATCGATTCCGGTCAGATCGAGCGATGACGCTGGCGAGGGTTGCCGCACAATGTTTCGAGTCATCTGCGGGGCCTTCCCCAGCAGCATTTCCATTGGCATGCTGACGACATCGTTGCCGAAATCACGATCCGTCACGCGCAAATGCCCGTCGTCGGTCAATGTGCCAATGACGGCGCACGGGCAGCGCTCACGATCGCAAATCGAGGCGAATTCCCGGGTGCGATCGGTGGCGACAATCAACACATAACGTTCCTGCGCTTCATTGCACCAGATGGCCATCGGTGACATACCGGGTTCCGCATTCGGTACATCGCGCAACTCGATGCGGGCGCCGTGCTTGCTATGATCGACGGCCTCCGGTACGGCATTGGACAGTCCCCCTGCCCCGACGTCATGAATCAATAGAATCGGCGTATCGACACCCATGGCGCAGCAACGGTCGATGACCTCCTGCGCGCGCCGTTCAATTTCCGGGTTACCACGCTGTACGGAGGCAAAATCGAGGTCTTCATTACTCGCACCACTGGCAAGACTTGAGGCAGCACCGCCGCCCAAACCGATGAGCATCGCCGGACCACCGATAACCACGATCTTCGCGCCAACGGGAATATCCTGTTTCAACGCATGTTCCTGACGCACGTTACCCACGCCGCCGGCAATCATGATGGGCTTGTGATAGCCACGAATCTCATTGTCGGGCAGCCCGGGAAGCCGCGCCTCGAAGGTGCGAAAGTAACCGAGCAGGTTCGGCCGCCCGAACTCATTGTTAAACGCGGCCCCTCCAATGGGTCATTCGAGCATGATCTCCAACGGCGTTGCCATACGCTCCGGGTGGCCA
>CAYUOY010000142.1:0-10260 GCA_964446495.1 uncultured Woeseiaceae bacterium
GGGTGGCTACTACTACGGTCGTGTAACGATGTCCTTCTAGGAATCCTTGTTACGCAAAGGGGCGTGCTTGTCAGGCGCCCTGGCTTCGACCGGAAGCCATGTTAGAACCAGAGGCCGTCTCGTTAGAGACGGCCTCTTTTCGTTGGTGTGCCCGGCAAGGGCGCATTCCCGACAGCGACGGTCCTCTGCACCCAACCGGGCGTACTCAATGAGGAGTATTGAAAGAGGAAGGTGGAGTCGTCTTCGTTTTTAGCCCGGCCCGAACGTGGGGTTGTCTTTACGCTTGACCCGGCCCGACAGCAGTTGGCTGCAGATTGGCATTGCACCAGTCGAGCACATCAGCGATCACCGTATCCCGATTGGTTTCATTCAGGATTTCATGGCGACTCGCTGGATAGACTTTGAGTGTAACTCGGGTATGCCCGGATTTCCGGTAGGCCGAAATCAATGCCGCCAGTCTGGCGGTGCCACCGAGAGGATCGACTTCTCCACCGGTAATTAGCACGGGAAAGTCGGGTATCTTTTTGAGTGCGGTAGAGGTACTGATGTCCAGCATTCCGCCGAGCAGGTCCCGCCACAACTGGTTGCTGGATGGCTCTCCACACAAAGGATCGGCAACGTATTTATCGACTTCCAGAGGGTCGCTTGACAACCAGTCAAATTCCGTCCGATTCGGCGCGAAACGCTGGTTGAAGTCGCCAAAACTCATCCTGTTCAGGAAGGCGCTTTTGGCTTCGGGTCCTTTGATCCAGGCTGCCAGCGTGGCCAACAGCCGCCCGGTTCGAAGCTGGCCACGGTTCGGCCAGGTAGATCCCGACAGGATCAGCCCGTCGACATCCGCCGGGTGGTGAATGACAAAACTCTGGGCTATATAGGAGCCCATGCTGTGGCCAAACAGAATACAGGGTACATCGGAATATCGTCGTAGCAGGTCCTGTTGCACCTGCAATGTATCGGCAATGACCTTGTCCCAGCCGTGCTGGTCGGCATAGTGTCCCAGTCCATCAGGCGCGCAGGTCTCACCGTGACCACGGTGATTGTGGGCGGCTACTGCATAGCCCTGTTGCAGGCACTGACGGGCAAAACGATCGTAGCGTGCGGCATGTTCGCTCAGACCGTGAAGAATTTGTATAACGCCGCGAATATCAGCCGACGGTCGCCAGTTGTCCACCAGGATTCGATGACCGTCATCGGCTTCCAGTACCTGACGTTCACAAAGTATTCCGCCCTCAAGACTCATAGACATGGTTCCACGCTCGTAACATTTGCATGTAAGTGAATGCAGCGGGCCAGGCAATAAACGCGAGTCCGGCGATCGCCGCAGTGCCGGTCGGAAAGCGGATGGCAGCGACAATAAGCCAGTAACTAAGTGGTAGCATGTGGTCCCGAATTTTCCGTTGCTCCGTTTCGATGCGTCCACCCTAGCAGAAAACCGTGGCGGCAAGAATCCACAAAGAGATGCTGCATGATTGACCTGTATTACTGGCCAACACCGAATGGCAAGAAAGTTAGCATCATGCTGGAAGAGTGTGGTCTGGCGTTTCAATTGAAGCCCGTAAACATCGGCCGCGGAGAGCAGTTTTCGGTTGCGTTCTTGCGTATCAGCCCTAACAATCGTATGCCGGCCATTGTCGATAACGACACCGGAATTTCCGTATTCGAGTCGGGCGCGATCCTGCAATATCTGGCCGAAAAATCCGGGCAGTTCATGCCGTCCGGGATGGCACTGAAATACGAGGTATTGCAATGGCTGAACTGGCAGATAGCTGGTCTGGGACCGATGGCCGGGCAACTCAGTCATTTCGTTAACTATGCGCCGGAACCGAATCCGTACGCACTCGATCGCTACCGCAACGAATATGACCGTTTGCTTGGCGTCATGGACAATCGTCTTGCGGACCGTGCTTTTCTGGCGGATGGCTATTCGATCGCCGACATGGCGTGTTTTCCCTGGGTTGCAGGGTATAAACGATTTGGTACCGATCTTGACCGCTTCATGCATTTGCGGCGCTGGTTCGACGAATTGAAATCACGACCGGCGGTGCGACTTGGAATGGAGGCCGGTGAAGACTGGCCCCGCGATCCACTGACGGATGAGCAAGCCCGCAAGATCCTGTTCGGCCAGACGGCACGAACGATCGCCGTGGCGGCGCACGCTAACAACGAAGAGGAAATGCCATGAAGTTTTACGATTGCAAGCCCGCTCCCAGTCCGCGCCGTGTGCGAATTTTTCTCAGCGAAAAGGGTCTCGACATACCGACTGCGCAGATCGATCTTGGCACCAGGGAACAGCTGGGTGATGCGTTCAGGGCGATTAACATCGATTGTACGGTTCCTGTTCTGGAACTGGACGATGGCACTTACCTGACTGAAATACTCTCGATCTGTCACTACATCGAAGCGACGCACCCGGAACCGTGCCTGATGGGTCGGGATGCCAAAGAGCAAGCGCTGGTCCTGATGTGGAATGCGAAGATTGAACAGCTCGGCCTGGCTGCGCTGGCGGAAATGTTTCGCAACCAGACGAGGGGCATGACGTCGCGTGCGCTAACGGGTCCTATCGACTTCGAGCAGATTCCGGCACTGGTAGAGCGAGGGCGAATTCGTGCGGAGGCCTTCCTGTCACGATTGGACGAACACCTGGCGTCGGAAACTTTCGTGGTGGGAGACCAGTTCACGCTGGCGGACATCACGGCCCTGGTGATGATCGATTTCGCCCAATGGTCGAAAATTACGATTCGGGAGGAGTGGCCACACTTGCAACGCTGGTATGACCAGGTCAGTGCCCGACCGAGCGCCGGCGCGTGAAGGGCTGGCAGGAAAAACACGGCTGACCTACTAACCCAATCGCTTGATGGCATCCTTCGATAGTGCAATCCACTCACGTTGAGCGCGTTGGTAGTGTCTGGGTGCGAGTTCGGCGGACTCCACGATATCCTGAAACAGCTCCAGTGCCCGCTCGGCCTGACCCTCCTGCTCCAGCAACACGGCGAAGCGGCACTTTGCCTCGGCACCGGCGTAATAGACGCTGACGGCCTCATATTCCTGCAACGCGTTTTCCATCTCGCCGCATCCCTCGAGCGAGCGTGCATACAACAGGTGCCCAACGGGTGATTTGAATTCCGGGTTTTCCGCTGCAAGCCGTTCAAGCGTCGCCTTGCTCGCGGCAAAATCATCATTGCCGAACTGGGCCTCGGCGAGTCCCAGCAACAGGTTCGGGTCATTCTCGTACATGCCTTTCAGCGCGCCCCGGTAGTGGTCGATGGCCTCCTCGAAACGGCCGCTTTCGATCAGTTCGTCGGCGAGGTGTCGCGCGGCATCAACGCTGCCGGACAAATGATATTGCTTTTGCAGCTTGCGAATGTCGGCGTCGGGGTCCAGTGACTTTCGGATGCCCCGCATCGCGGTACGCGTTTTCGGGTTGCCACTTAGCTCCGGCAGCAACTCAACAA
Organism: uncultured Woeseiaceae bacterium; assembly: GCA_964446495.1. GTDB lineage: Bacteria > Pseudomonadota > Gammaproteobacteria > Steroidobacterales > Woeseiaceae > JAADHU01. The sequence continues at coordinate 3,453 of CAYUOY010000142.1, forward strand.
AGAAGTAAATCAGGGCGCCGATCATGGGGGCAAAGAAGATGACGAAGGCCCAGAAAATCGGACGGCCTGTGCGTAATACATGCGTGATAAGCCCGATCTGAATGGCGACCGTTACGAACCACATGAACTGGTTTGTCATGGCGCGAAACGTTCCAGGGACGGGTGGGTCATCAAGGCATGAAACCCAGTGACCAAAAGCAGTGCCACCCATTCGGCTTTGTTCAGCGCCTCGAAAACGCCGCGGCCTACATCCAGCGCGACAGACCGCGTCAGGGTGAGGGCCGAAAAGCTGATCGGGGTCTCCAGCAAGGAAATTGCGGCGGTCATACCGAACCAGACCATACACAGCCAACCGGGGTTTTGACGATCCTGCCAAGTTCGTTCAGTTTAGGGTTCATACGGGGCATAATTCCTCAGACACGGCTCACGCGAATGGTTGGTGCGAAGCTAATACCAAAAAGCTATCGGGATTCAGGATGTAACGATATGGCCTCAATGAATGAATCACAACTGGCCTCTGCCGTCCTCATGATTCGTCCGGTGTGCTTTCACAGCAATCCTCTGACCGCGGAGTCTAATCGATTTCAGGGCAGGACGGAGGCGAACCCGGAACAGCAGCAGTTGGCGGCTGCCGAGGAGTTTGATGGTCTGGCCAGAACACTGGTCGATGCCGGAATTGACGTGGTGGTCATTGACGATACTCCGGACCCGATCACCCCGGACTCCATTTTCCCGAATAACTGGGTCAGCCTGCATGCCGATGGCAGCGTTGTCCTATATCCAATGGAGGCCGCCAATCGCCGCACGGAGCGTCGCATGGATGTGCTGGATTCGCTGGTCCGCGATCACGATTTCCACATCAGCCGCATCATCGACCTTACGGCACACGAAGCGCAGGGCAAATACCTTGAAGGGACCGGCAGCATGGTGCTCGACCGCGTGCGGCGTGTTGCCTACGCCTGCCTCTCGTCGCGAACCGATCTCGATGTGCTGGGCGACTTCGCGCAGCAACTGGACTACGAGATTGTGGCCTTTGACGCGGCCGACAAAGACGGCATACCGATCTATCACACCAATGTCCTGATGAACGTCGGCGAGTGCCTGGCGGTAATTTGTGATGAGTCGATCGTTCGCGATGAGCCGCGCGAAGCGGTCCTGCGTAGCCTGAAACAATCCGGCCACGGCGTGCTGTCGCTGAGTTTCGAACAGATGGATGCGTTTGCCGGCAATATGCTTGAGTTGCGAACGTCATCTGGCGAGCGGCTGCTGGCGATGTCCGAGCAAGCACGCCAGTCATTAACGCACGCCCAGTTGAGCGTCATCGAAGCCAACGCAAGAATCATCAGCGTACCGATTGATCTGATCGAGGCGTCGTCGGGGGGCAGTGTTCGCTGTATGCTGGCTGAAATTCACCTGCCACGGGAATCGGCCGCGTAAGTAGCCTGGGTAAGATGAACAAAGCCAACGCAACCCATCGATACAGAATCGCACCAAAAGACATAGGCGCTCACCTGTTCGAGGTGTCCCTCACCGTCACCAACCCGGACCCCAACGGGCAGCTGTTCAGAATTCCGGCCTGGATTCCCGGCAGCTACCTTATTCGTGATTTCGCCCGCAACCTGGTTTCCATTCGCGCGGAATCAGAAGGGCGGGATATTGAACTCGTCAAACAGGATAAAAGCAGCTGGCAGTCCGGGGTTTGCGATGCGCCCCTGACTATTATTTACGAAGTCTATGCCTTCGACATGAGCGTACGCGGCGCTCATCTCGACACCACGCATGCCTACTTCAACGGGCCCAGCGTTTTTCTGGAGGTGGTCGGCCAGGAAACTCATGCCTGTGAGCTCGAAATTTGTCCGCCGCCCACTGCGATTGGTGAGCATTGGCGGGTGGCAACGTCCATGCAAACGGCCGCCGCTGAAACCTATGGCTTCGGCACCTACAGGGTCGCGGACTATGCCGAGTTGATCGATCATCCGGTGGAGATCGGGGCGTTGTTGATCGGTGAATTCGAAGTGGACGGCATTCCACATACCATTGCCGTGCGCGGCAAAGCCAGTGTCGACATGGCAAGAATTTGCAGTGACCTGACGACATTGTGCGAACAACAAATGAAGCTCCTGGGTAAGCCGGCTGATCTGGACCGATATCTGTTCCTGCTGCTGGTACTGCCTGATGGCTATGGCGGGCTGGAACACCGCTGGTCCAGCAGCCTGGTTTGCAGTCGCAATGATCTGCCCCGCCGAGGTGATAGCGGCGTCAGCAAGGGCTACCGAAAACTACTGGGTCTTGTCAGCCATGAGTATTTCCATCTGTGGAATGTGACGCGAATGAAACCCGCCGTTTTCACGCCGTATCGGTTACAGGCAGAGACTCACACCGGACTATTGTGGGTTTTCGAGGGCATCACTTCCTACTATGACGACCTGGCGCTGGTCCGATCCGGCCTGATCGGGAACGAAAGCTATCTCGAGTTACTTGGTCAGACCATTACGCGTGTACAGCGTGCCGGTGGTCGCCAGCGGCAGTCGGTAGAGGAATCGAGTTTCGATGCGTGGACGAAATTCTACCAACAGGATGCAAATTCACCGAATTTCATTGTCAGCTATTACACCAAGGGTTCGCTGATTGCGTGTGGACTGGACCTGACGTTGCGACGGGTGACCCATGGAAAATATTGTCTCGATGATGTCATGCGCGAGTGCTGGAGTCGCTATGGCGAGAGCAAAACAGGGATGCCGGAGCGAGGCCTCGAAACGGTCGCGCACGAATTAAGCGGTATGGATCTGGAAGATTTTTTCGAGCGCTATGTTCGTGGCACGACCGATGTACCGTTGGACAACCTGTTGCTGGATTGCGGTATTCGCCTGTGTCTGCGTGCGGCCAGAAATAGCAAAGATCCAGGCGGCAAGCCAGCCACCGAAAACAAACCACCGCCCCTGTGGATGGGGGCCAGTCTCGCGATGCGTGGCAATCGATCCGTATTTAACCGCGTTGTTGCCGGAGGACCCGCGGAACGGGCGGGACTGTCAACCGGTGACGAAATTATCGCGTTGAATGATTTGAAAGTATCGGTGGGAAATTTCGACAGGCGGCTTGGCGAGTATCACGTGGGGGACGAGGTCGTGTTGCGAGTTTTTCGACGCGACGAGTTGATGAGTTTGCCACTGGTGCTGGAACCGGCGCCGGAGGACACTTGTTACCTGGTCATCGACGACGAAGTCAGCGCGGCGGCGGAGGGAAACCGTCGCTCATGGTTATCCGGGTGAGCATGGGTTCGCGGTTTTTCTGAACGGCTATACATCCAGGGAACCTCTGATCAATTCTGAACTCGCATCTTACGTTACAAAATGTCCAGCTTCGGTGTTGCGAATCTTCGCAATGGCCAGCCCTTACGGGCGATCCGCGCCTTGAATCTGAACGTTTTGAAACGCTATCTGCTGCGTCCGGAATTAATCAGAGGTTCCCTGGTAAAGAACCCACACTTCCGTCTGTTTGCCGGTGCCACGATCACCAGTTTTGCGGCGGTGTTCGTCAACCTCGTTAGTGTGTCTCCAACCGCCAGCGGCTTCTATCGCGCTCTGATCGGCGGCATCGCGCTGGCCGCATTTCTTCTGCTCACAGGGCGAAAGCTGTCCTTGTCTCGCGCCGCGTTGCTGGCAATTTTTCTCTCCGCCATTTTCTTTGCACTTGATTTGTGGTTCTGGCATCGCAGCATCTTGTATGTCGGGCCAGGCCTCGGCACCTTGCTCGCAAGCATGCAGGTGTTTTTCATGATTGCCGCCGGTGTCTTGTTCCTCGGGCAACGCCCTTCCGCCCGACAGGTCGTCGCGATTCCATTGGCGATCCTTGGACTAGCGATGGTCATCGGCCTCGACTGGAACAGTTTGCCGGAGAATTATAGAACCGGTGTAGTACTGGGAATTCTGACGGCGATTTGCTTTGCCGGATACATGTTGTTTATGCGGCAGGCGTTGTTGCAGACAAAACATGAACTCCCGGTTCGCGAAGTGGCCGTCATGTCGTTTCTCGTCGCATTGATGCTCGGCATGTCAGCCGTCATTGAAGGTGATTCACTGGCGATCCCGGGCATGGCTGATGCCGGTTGGCTATTGGCCTACGGCCTGTTGTCTCACGCGGTCGGGCTGATGCTGATCGCGAGCAGCCTGGCGAAGGTCAGTCCGACCGAGGTCGGGATTGCGCTTTTGCTGCAGCCGACCCTGAGTTTCGTCTGGGACATCCTGTTCTTCGCCCGGTCCGTGACCGTGGTGGAAGTGACCGGTGCGATCATCGCGTTGCTGGCCATCTTCCTGGGCTCCACGCGCACCTCAAAGCAAGTGCAGCGCGCTAGCTAAGACCTCGATCCTGAAGTCGGTCTGCAGTGGCTGGATTTCACCGTCCAGGTGCGAGGGAACCGGCGCGGCCGCAATTATCTCGCAGTGTTTTGCAGGACTCCAACTGACCTCCGGTTCATCAATATGCCGGCCGCGCAGAATTTTCGGCAGCAGGCGCAGGATGCCTGCCCGGGTCACGGCTCGCGCGTATACAAGGTCGAGCGCACCGTCATCGTTGCGCGCCATCGGTGCAATGTGAAACATGCTGCCAACCCAGGGACCGTTGGAGAGACTCGCCAGGGTCAATGGCCCATTGAAGCGTCCGCCATCCCACTCCAGTGAAATATCCGGCGTTGCTACGCCATCCCAGATGCCGCGAAAAACAGCGAGCAGGTAAATGAGATCGCCGATCGGCAGATGAATTGAATGCGCCATGCGCGATACTTTCGCGTCAAACCCAATGCCGGCGCCATTGGCAAAGTAGCGCTCATTGCAGCGTCCTGCGTCGATGGGACGACCTGGCACCCCACTGCGCAGTCTTTCCACCAGCAGCGCTGTGGCGTCTTCCCAGTGCAAGGGTATGTTGCTCGCCTTGGCGAAGTCATTGCCGGTTCCGATTGGGATCACGCCAAATTCGACTTTTTGGGTGGATCGCAGGATGCCGTTGACCGTCTCGTGCACGCTGCCATCTCCGCCGGCGACCAGCAGTTTCCGACATCCCTGGTTAATCGACTCGAGAACGCGTACTTCCATGTCGCCCTGGCATTCGCTGGCGATTGGCGTGTGCGCGATCCCCTGCGCATCGAGTAGCTGGCTGATCAATTGAGCCTTGCGCCCGGCGCGACCGCGGCCGGCGGCGGGATTAAAAAAAAGGGGCATCACCTGGTCGGTCAAAATCGTTTTCGCCCACGTTGCAGCAATGGTGCTGATGCTACAATGCACGCGGTATTTGTACAAAGGCATTGCAATGCTGGAGCTTGGCACAAAATTCTTGCTGGCCTATTTTCTCGGTTCCATCATGGGATCACTCGTCATTGGTCGTCTTCGCGGCGGTGTCGATATTCGGACGATGGGCAGCGGCAATGCGGGCGGCACGAACGCATTGCGGACTCAAGGGTGGGCTTTTGCCCTTGGCGTCATCGTGATCGACCTGGGCAAGGGGGCAGTCGCTGCCGGTATCGTGCCGGGCTTGTCGCTCCCGTTTATTGCCGAGGACCCCTACATTTCCCGTACCTGGTTGACGCTCTGCTGTGCGGCGGCCGCCGTGCTCGGGCATGTGTGGCCGCTCGGGCAGCACTTCAAGGGTGGGAAAGGCGCCGCTACATTGATAGGCACTCTGACGGTGATCGCACCGGGTTTGGTATTGCCCGCGCTGCTGGTCTGGGCCGCATTCCTCGTCTTCGTCGGTTACGTTGGTCTGGCGACCATGGCGGCCAGTGCGGCGGTGCCAGTCTACCTGCTTGTGACACGATTCCCTGACGATCAGCCGCTAACGCTGTACGCGGTTTTACTCGCAGCATTCATGATTTTCACGCATCGGAGCAATATTCAAAGAATGCGCGAGGGAACCGAACCACGAAACACGCGGGTGATGATTTTTAGCCGCTCAAGATCGAAATAATCGATGAATGTGCTGCAGGCCGAGAAGATTCGGCGGTCGTTGTCTCCGGAATTGTGCCAATCGCTCGTTGCTCTGGATACGTTCGACGTAATCGCTTCGACTAACACGTATCTACTGGAGGCGAACAAGCCATCGGCGGGCGGGCTCCGTGTGGCTATAGCCAATACACAAACTCACGGCCGCGGCCGACATGGCAAGGCCTGGTATTCACCGGCGGGCGCCGGTTTGTGGCTGTCGCTGGCGTATACGTTCACCACACCACCCACCAGGCTGCCGGCGCTGACACTGGCCGTCGGGGCTACGCTGGCCGAGGAATTACGGCAACTCGGTGTGGTCGAGGTTGCGCTGAAATGGCCCAATGACCTGCTGGTCGGCAAGCGCAAGCTGGGCGGCATTTTGCTGGAATCCTGTGCCGCCGGGATGACGGCAGTCATTGGTATCGGCATTAATATCGCGTTGCCAAAAAATGCGAATAGTCACATCAAAACCGGTATTATGCCGATCGATCTGAGTGAGCTCTTGCCGAGTGTTCCTGGCATTGAGGGGCTGGCTGCCGCGTTGATTGAGCGACTTGGGGCCACATTGCAGATATTCGATCGTGATGGTTTTGATCCATTCCGCGCTTCGTGGTCAGTGTTCGATGCGCTCGCCGGGAAGGACGTTGTCGTGCAGCGAGCGGATGCTGAACAGGTCGACATCGTGCACGGTATCGCCCATGGAATTGCCGCCGATGGCGCATTGATGGTCCATGGCGACGAGGGGATACAGCGGATTGTCAGTGGATCCGTAAGTTTGGTTGATTGTGAGGAGGCCGTCGCGTGAGCGCAGCGCAAACACTCTTGTTTGATATTGG
>CAYUOY010000143.1:0-10220 GCA_964446495.1 uncultured Woeseiaceae bacterium
GCCGTCGAGAGCATGGCGAACGCCGTTCGCAAGATCACCATCGAACGCGGTGACGATGTACGGGATTTCACGCTGTGCTGTTTCGGCGGCGCCGGCGGGCAGCATGCCTGCAGAGTAGCCGATGTCCTCGACATTCGTCAGGTCTGGCTGCACCCGCTGGCCGGCGTTTTGTCGGCTTACGGCATGGGGCTTGCCAACCTGCGTATTGAGCGCCAGCAATCAGCCGATGTTCCTCTCAACGATGCGGAAATTCGGAAACTTGGAGGCGCGATCGCCGCATTGCGAAGCTCCTGCGATGAAGAATTGTCCGAGCAGAATGTACGACCGGAGAACCGACAGTTTCTGCTGCAGTTCGGTATCCGCGTACCCGGCTCAGACACTATTCTGACGGTCGACGCCGGCACAGCTATCGATGTCCAGCGTGATTTTTCCGTGGCCTGGCAGCGCCGGTTCGGGGCCAGCCATAGCGGCGATGATTTGCTTATTGCGACGCTGCGTATTGCTGCAACCGGAGCGGAAGAAGCTTTCAGCGAACCACGAATCGATGCCATTCCTTTGTCCAGCGCAGCCGAAATGACACCGATGTGGGTTGATGATGAATGGTGCGAGGTGCCCGTCTATTTCCGCGATCAACTTGGCGCCGGCACAACGCTCAGCGGTCCCGCAATGCTGGTTGAGCAGAACGCGACAACCATTATCGATGCCCACTGGTCAGGAACAATTGGCAACACCGGTCACTTGTTACTTGAAAAGCAAGCTACCGTAGCGATTACAGAGAGTGCGAGGACACTCGAATCGCGACCTGACCCGGTCCGGCTCGAAGTGTTCAATCGCCTGTTCATGCACATCGCAGAGCAAATGGGCGTCGTACTGCAAAACACCGCATTGTCCGTGAACATCCGTGAACGCCTCGATTTTTCGTGCGCGCTGTTTGACCAGCACGGGCAACTCATTTCCAATGCACCGCATATGCCGGTACATCTCGGCTCGATGGGCGAGAGCGTCAGAAGCGTGATTGCTGCAAGTGGTGCCGAGTTGAGAGACGGTGATGCCATCATGCTGAACTCACCGTATGGCGGTGGCACGCATCTTCCCGACATCACCGTGGTTACGCCATGGTTCGCCGGACTCGACCGACCGCAGTTTTATCTCGCCTCCCGTGCACACCATGCCGACATCGGTGGAGTATCGCCTGGTTCCATGCCCTCCAACAGCACACATATTGATCAGGAGGGAGTGTTGATAGAGCACTTTTTTCTGGTCCGCGACGGCCGTTTCCAACGGCAGGCGGTTCACGACTTGCTCATGCAGGCGAAATTCCCGGCAAGAAACCCGGCGCAAAATATCGCTGACCTCAAAGCACAGCTAGCAGCCAATCAACAGGGCATCCGGCAGCTCGAAAAAGCCACGGATCGATACAGCCTTCCGCTGGTGCAAAAGTATCTCGGCTTTGTTCGCGAAAACGCGGCCTCAAGCGTCCGTCGCCTGCTCGGCACGCTGCAGTCCGGTTCATTCTCCTATGCGCTCGACTCGGGAGAAAAGATTGCAGTCAACATCTCACTGGATTCTGCTGCGCAGCGAGCCCACATCGACTTCACTGGCACCTCACCGCAGTCCGGCAGCAATTTCAATGCGCCGGAGGCCGTGACCCGTGCGGCCGTTCTATATGTCTTCCGCAGCCTGATCAGGGAAGACATTCCGCTCAATGAAGGGTGCCTGGACCCGCTGAAGATCACAATCCCGAAAAAGAGCCTTTTGAGCCCCGGCTACCCGGCCGCCGTAGTGGCTGGCAATGTCGAAACATCCCAATGCGTAACGGACGCGCTGTTTGGCGCACTGGACGCGCTGGCGGCGTCGCAAGGCACGATGAACAACCTGAGTTTCGGCAACGACCATTTTCAATATTACGAGACCATCGCAGGAGGCGCAGGTGCCGGCCCCGGCTGGCACGGGGCGGACGCCGTCCAGACACACATGACCAATTCGCGCATGACCGACCCGGAAGTCATCGAAGCGACCTACCCGGTGCGACTGGAGTCCTTCGTCATAAGAGCCGATTCCGGCGGCGCGGGTGAGTGGCATGGCGGAAATGGCACGGTCCGCAAGATTTGCTTCCTGGAGTCCGTTGAGGCATCGATTTTGTCGAATCATCGCACTGTCGCGCCGTTCGGGCTGTCCGGTGGAGCAGCAGGCAAGACCGGCCGGAACCAGTTGTTACGAGCCTCCGGAGAAATCGAAAATCTGGCGGCAACCGCGACGGTTCACTTAACCGCTGGCGATTGTCTCGTTATTGAAACGCCGGGAGGTGGTGGTTTTGGCCAGCCACCGGGACGGGCGCGAAAGCCGTCGTTGCGACACGGCAACCGGAAGCGGATTGATGCAGGGTAAGCGATACCGGTTCATCGCAATTGTCGGGTTGAAAACACAACAGGACCGTCATGCCACGTTGCGGATCCGTCACCTCCGAGGGCAGACTTGCGTCACATTGCACCGAGTAATTCTCCGTTGAAAAAGCGCCCTGGTCAGCCAGCCAGCTAAGGTAGGCATGCACCTGTGACTGAATGCGTTTCGCGGCACGCGGCGCATCGGGCTCGAAAATAGCCCACCGTGTTGCCCGATCAATGGTGTTGGTGATGGTAAGGCACAGTCGACGTACGGTCAGGCTGGCAAACTTTCTGTCCATCTGACTACCGCGTCCAAGCGTAACGGAACCACAAAGCGCCGCTTTGCCCGCGTTGTGACCGGCAATGGCATTCAATCCCTCGCGCACCAGCATGGCGCCCTCCTGCAGCGAAAGTTTCACCGCCGGTTCGAGATGTCGATTGAAACCATAGCCGGGTTGGTCAAGATCATTCCAGGGACCCTGTTGCTCATCAAGCTTTGAGAGCAGACCGGCCAGTGCACCACCGACAGCCCGCGCTGGGGCGGATGCGTCTGTCCGAGAGTTCATTCTCGGGTAATAGGAGGTGATATTCGGACTCGCGTAGCCCGTATCCCGAATGCCCGCCAGGGCATCTGTCACCGATCGCCACTCGGTCGGAGGATCGAGAATCAGCATGGCACCGCGTTTTCGGCAGTATAGTTCCGCCGTCAGTATCACCGCTGGCCCGAGATCATGGTCTTTACCGGGCGGCGGAATGTAGAGCAGATCAAAATGTTCCACATCATCCAGCGCGAACATACCCGTACTCTCGATCGCCGAACCGATGAGGTCGTAGTCAGTCAGCGCCTCACCGTCGGTACCGCGCTGCGCATGACCGATATACTCTGAGGTCTGATTTGAAGCCGGTCCGAGCGTCTCCAATGGCCGGCCTGGAGGCGTTGGCAGATGCACCTTGATCAGGGTCGACTCAAGTAACACATCCGCAATGAAACGCTGGTCTTCTGCACGACAACTCAGGCCACGGTATATTTCCTGATCGAGAACCAGGCCACTTTCCGGTGCGATCCGCTGGATGGTCAGGTTGAAGGAGTCTGTGTCCGCGGGGTCGATGCGATCGTAGTCAACGGCCGCCCGTATCGATTCGGTGGTGCCTGGTTCCAGCGCATGCAAAACCAGGACCCCATGATCCGCGGGAAGACAGATCATGGCGCCGCGCGCATTATTCGCAACCCGAACCACATAGAGCTGTTTACCGCCGTGCTCAAAAAATTGTTGCACGGCCGGTCCGAGGCTGCTTTGCCGCCACACGCCACCGAAGCGACGCCGAAACTCAGAAAAACTTCGAACCTGAAGCGGAAGATTCAGGGGACCACGAAGCGCACGACCGATAAATGCGGTCGTGGTGTGTGGTAACACATCAATGGGTTGATCCATCGATGTAATTTCAGTGACCGTTATGCCCGGGTCTACACCATCTGACAAACCTATCTCCGCGATTACGAGTCAGATATACGTGGACCAAGTCTAATTATAGTTAGCCGCAGATGCTATTGTTCCGGGCAAGTATTCTTTCCTGATTTGTGGCGCAATGGTTAATTCGGGACGTTTGGGCGCACGATTTCCGGTACTTGGTCGGAAGCTGCGAAAAGTTCGACTCGCCACCCTGCCCACGCCGCTGCGTGAAGCTTGCTATCAGCGACAAGGGCGATCGCATACCGTCTGGATAAAAGAAGACAACCTGACCGGCAAGCCCTACGGCGGTAACAAAGTCCGCAAACTCGAGTATTTGTTACAACCCGCGATCGAAAAGCATCGTACTCGTATTGCAACGTTTGGCGCCGTAGGGTCTCACCACGCGCTCGCGACCGCTTTGTACGCACACCAGCTCGGACTCGATTGCACCGTATTTCTTTCACATCAAAGAAGGGTCCGCTCTATCTCGGCAACGTTGCAGACACATCTTCAAATCAATACCGAAATTGTGCGTTATGGCGGCGCCTATTCCGACCGAATCAATACACTCAGAAAATATTTGCGCGACCGAAATGCCTGGGTCGTTCCCGCCGGCGGCTCGTCCTGGCTGGGAACATTAGGCTTTATCGATGCCGGACTGGAACTCGCCCGCCAGATCTCCGCCAACGAAGTGCCATCACCCGACCGCATCTATGTCGCCACCGGCACCATGAGCACCGCCGCCGGACTGGCTCTCGGACTCGCCCTCGCGGGATTATCAATCGACATTCACGCCGTGCGGGTGTCGCATACTTCGATCGCGAACCCCACCGTGCTCAATCGTCTGATGAACAAGACCACGACGATGCTGGCGTCTCTTGACGACACATTTCCGGCTGGAATCTCAAGCAATTCGAGCGTCACCCTTCGCCACGAATACTTCGGCGACGGATACGCCCACAGCAATCAGTCCATTGATACCGCGATGGCCATCGCTTCTGACCAGTTAGGCCTGGCACTCGAATCAACCTATACCGGCAAAGCCATGGCGGCGATGCTTGACGACCTGGATAGCCTGCGTGACACCAGCGCCCGGTATTTGTTCTGGAACACTTGTCATACACAGCCGCTGACCCTTACGACCAGAGAGCCCATTGAAAATGCGAAACTACCGCCTGAGTTCCTTCGTTATCTGTCCTGATCCAACCGCAAGACACCGTAGCAGTGAAACTTGCATAAGCCGTTGATTGGCATGATCGTGCTGGACACACGCATCCCGAAAACGATAGATTACGATCACTCATATATAAGGATTTCCCATGCCTCTTGCCTTGCGGATGACCCTGGCCCTGTTGGCCATGACATTATTCACCGCCTGCTCACCGAACCCGGATGCCGCGGCGCCATCATCGAGCGCGACCTACAATACTGAGATTCGCTGGACCAGTTATGGGATTCCGCACGTCAAGGCCCACGACTGGGGCAGCCTTGGCTATGGCTTCGCCTATGCGGTCGCAACCGACGCAATCTGCGTCATTGCGAAAGATGTGGCGCTTTCGAACGGCGAACTATCGATCCACCTTGGCACCGAGAACGGCAACATCGAAAGTGATGTTTTTCATCGTGCCATTATCACGCAGGCACGGCTGCAGCATTTCGGCACCGGACAATCTGCCAAAATGCAGAATTACGCGGCCGGCTATGCGGCCGGTTACAACCGCTACCTCGAAGATCACATGGGTAACCTGCCTGAATCCTGCCGCAATGCGTCCTGGGTTCGACCGATCGACGCCCTGGACGTCGCACGCCTCACAGTCAGTCTGGGCATACGCTACGGCCTCGGTCGCTTCCAGAATGACATGGTTCGCGCCGTACCACCGGGAACGCCGGTCGCAATGGGCCAGACAGAATTTGCGTTACCACCCGGGTTGGGTAGCAATGCCGTCGCATTGGGCAGGGATGTGACCGAAACGGGTCGCGGCATATTGCTAGGAAACCCCCACTACCCCTGGCGAGGTGGGTCGCGTTTTCACATCATTCACATGTCGTTACCAGGTCAACTCGATCTAATGGGAGCGAGCCTCTATTCGACCAATTTTATCACGATCGGCTTCAACAAGGACGTTGCCTGGACCCACACCGTTTCAACGGCACTTCGCTTTACGCTGTATGAGCTATCCCTGAATCCGGATAACCCGATGGAGTATCGCTACGGCGATGAATATCGCACGATTGAAGCGAAATCCATATCCGTTGATGTGGTGACTACCGATGGTGAGGCGCAAACGGAGAATCACACCGTCTACATGACACATTACGGTCCACTGCTGGTAAGTGATGCCTTACCGTGGAGCGGCAACAAAGCCTATGCAATTCGAGACGCCGTACTCGATAACAATGCGGCAACCAATACCTATTCCGCGCTTGGCGTCGCGAAATCCGTCGATGACGTCGAGGCAGCAATCAGCCAGCAGGGCGTTTACTGGACCAATACCATCGCCGCAGATCGACACGGCAATGCATTCTATGCGGATATTTCGACGACACCGAACGTCGATGCGGAGTTGCTCGACGATTGTCGCGTATCAGTAGAAGGACTGCCCGGATTTGTCGTCGTCCTTGACGGCTCAAGAGCTTCCTGCGAATGGAAAACAGATTCCCGCAGCAAGGTGGCCGGAACATTACCGGCTGACGACATGCCAAGGATCAGGCGGGATGATTACGTCACCAATTCCAACGATAGTTATTGGCTGGCAAACCCTGCGGAACCGCTGGAAGGCTATTCACCCATCATTGGTCCGGAGCGCACCACACGGACGTTGCGAACTCGCGCCGGCTTGGCCTTTGTAGGAGAGCAACTGGACAAGGGCCGCAAACTGGTTCCTCAAGACCTGCAGGATATACTTTTCAGCCATCGCAATTATGCTGCAGAACAGTTCCTTGACGACGTACTGAAGCTTTGTGGCAACGGCACGTCGCAGGTCACGCTCGACGATGGCAATGTTGATATAACACCTTCGTGCGATGCATTGCGTGCGTGGGACCGAACGGAAAACATTGACAGTCGGGGCGCACAAGTCTGGACCGAGTTTTGGCGCACAGCGCGCGCGATCGAAAACCTGTTTGCGGTGCCCTTCGATGCGCATGATCCGGTAAATACACCACGCGATATCAATACTCAGAATCCGCTGGTCGTCGCCGCCATCCGAAAAGCGCTGGCAACAGGACAAATCACGCTTCTCGATGCGGGTGTGGCGCTCGATGCCAAATTGGGCGATATCCAGTTCGCGGAACGAAATGGCAGGAAGATTCCGATTCCCGGCGGTGAGGGATGGGCGGGCATGTTCAGCATGATCGTCGCCCGGCTGCATCCGGACGTTGGCTATTCTCCGATTCTGCACGGCAATAGTTACATCCAGGTGATTTCCTGGGATGCCGACGGAAACCTGCAACCAAGCGGCATGCTGACGTACTCGCAATCGCAGGAGTCGGACTCGCCGCACTATTCAGATCTGACTGAATTGTATTCTCAAAAGCAGTGGATCGATTTTCCCTTTACGGAGGAAGAGATTCTTGCAGACCCAAATCTTACATCGATCACTTTGAGCGGCGAATAGTCTGAGCAAAATATGAAGACGAAACGGAGGATACTGGCAAATAGCGACGGAGTAAGCACCGCAAATCACCGTTGCCGGCAGAATTAAAGTCCTGAATTTACTGGGAATAGTCGTTGACTACTCTCTCTGGCGGTATATAATTCGCGCAGCTTGAAAGTACTCCTTATATTTATGCACACCATTTCGATGTCTTCAATTTAGTAGCTCGTCCTGATTTTCATAAGTAACAGCATTACATTCCAGCCAAAAAAGGCCTTCGTTGAAGGCTATTATTACTCTTAAAAATCAATAGGATATACATATGTCTACTACAACTGGCACCGTTAAATGGTTCAACGAAGCGAAAGGCTTTGGCTTCATCGAGCAGGAATCTGGTCCCGACGTATTTGCTCACTTCAGCGCTATAACAGGCGACGGTTTCAAGACCCTCGTAGAAGGCCAGAAGGTCGAATTCACTGTTACTCAGGGCCAGAAGGGTCCTCAGGCAGAGAACATCGTAGCAGTATAAGCAGGACAATTTTCCGGCCTCAGGGCTGGAAAACGAGAAGGCAAGACGGCGACGTCTTGCCTTTTTTTATGGGTGGATCGAAACGTGGTTATTCCGCAGGTTCATCCGTGGGTGCATCAAGAATCGCGCGCACCTCAGCCAGCGTGGGCGCATCCGGATCAAACTCAATGGTGTTTCTGACCAATCGTGCACGAGCGTAAACTTCGTCAGCATCGTCGTAGGACACACGTACGGGAACTCCGCGCGCATCGCTTGCAATGGTCTGAGCGTTCACCCTCATCGCCTCATCAACCAGAATATTCGACTGGCGGGAAACTTCATCGAACACGGCGTCGAGTTGCTCGGCAGAAGAAAGCGCATCGTCTTCCAGCGGGGTGTGGCTTTCGAAATACAACTCGCCATTGCGCCAGCCAGCAAGATAGGGCCGGTTGATAATCATCACCGGCTCGCCTATTTCCATCAGTGAGTAAAGTTTCTCAATATTCTCTGGATAGAGTCGCACGCAGCCGTGACTGACACGCATGCCTACGCCGTAGGGCTGATTGGTACCGTGAATCAGGTAACCCGGCATATCGAGTTTCAACACGAATTTTCCCAGCGGATTGTCGGGTCCCGCCGGCACAACAGAGGGCAACGGGTTTCCGGCGGCTGCACGTTCCTGCCGCACAGATGCGGGTACGTACCAGCTCGGATCTTTCGCTTTCGCGATCAACGTGGTCTCGCCTAACGGCGTCTCCCAACCCACACGCCCTATTCCGATCGGATAGGTCATGACCTCAATCAAGTCACCGGCTTCGATCGGCGGAAAATAAAACAGGCGTTTGGACGCGATGTTCAGAACCACACCACGCCTTGGAACATCGGGCAATACATATTGCGTGGGCAGTAGCACAGCTACGCCCTCACCTGGCAACCAGGGGTCGATTCCCGGGTTGGCCGCGACCAGTTCGTCATAACCCAGGCCGTATTCTCTCGCAAGATCGGAAAATGTGTCCGTGTCGCGCGTGAAAACGATTTGTGGTTCGCCGATGACGGATTGATGCACCGATTCCAAAAAGAAGGTGTTGCGACTGATCGGCTCAAGTCGCGCCCTGTCCTGCAATGGGATCGCTGTTTCCGCTGGCGCAGACTCAGCTTGTGGCGCACCCATGAAGCCTTCCAGAGTGGTGCACCCTGACAAGGCGACCAGTGGTAACAACATACCAACAGTGATCAAATGATGAGTAATTCGCTTCACGGGGAAAACCTGACTTGCCGGACAGTGGCATTCTCGCAGAAATCCACTGCATACTCTATGCAATCGCTCGCTCACGACGGGTGGCGCCGGCAGACCTGCAGCGTGAGCGGCCAGCTCACAATCCGAGTTTGTTGCCCCCACAACTGCCGCAGCGGTCCCTCAAAATCGATGATCGCGTCTTTTCCGGTAGTACGCTTGAAGGCCTGGCTTGCCGACCAGGTCCTCAGGTATGCCAACATTTGCTCGACCGTCCATTCCGCCTGCATCGAGAACGACGGACAATTGACTGACGGAAACGGCGCTACGATATCCCGGTATTTGTTGTCCACAATATCTCGCTCGGGCGGCCAGTACTCGTCAACAAACGAATAGATTTCTACCAGCAAGTCGTCCAACCCATCGGCAATATGGCACAGGCCGTAACACCAGAATGCGAGCACCCCGGTCGGCACCAATACTCGTTGTGCCTCGACGAAAAACTTCTCGATATCAAACCAGTGTAGCGCCTGCGCTACCGTGACCAGCCCAACCGACGCGGTTGGCAAGCCCGAATCTTCCGCCGCGGCGACACGATACTCAATGCCATCTTGCGGTCGTGCCGCCTCGATCTGCCGTAAACTGGCGTCGGTTGCGATTACACGCTCAAAATAGTTGGACAGTGCCCGTGCCGCCTGTCCGTTGCCGGTGGCACAGTCCCAGGCGTAGCCGAGATCAGGACATTGATCGGCGAGAAACCGGAACAGATCATCCGGATAAGTGGGTCGGGCTTCCGCGTAACTCGCGGCGTGACCGGAAAAGTGATCCTTGAAGGCAATAACGGCTGACGCAGGCTAGCCCGGACTATTCATGAATGCGCTCGCGCCCTTGCCAGGGAACCTCTGATTAATTCTGAGCGAAGCAGATTGCGTTTCAAAATGTTCAGATTCAAGGCGCGGATCGCCCGTAATGGCTAGCCATTGCGAAGATTCGCAACGCCGAAGCTGGACATTTTGAAGGGTAAGATGCGAGTTCAGAATTGATCAG
>CAYUOY010000144.1:0-10132 GCA_964446495.1 uncultured Woeseiaceae bacterium
CTCGTGTAGCGGAAACAACGCCCGAAGCCTACGCGTTGTATTTACAGGGCCGGTCGTTCTATGCGCTGCGTAACGCCGATGGCGCACGACAGGCTGCGGTGCTTTTGGAGCGTGCACTTGAAATCGACAATCAATATGCACCCGCATGGGTCCTGTTAGGCGAGATCTATCGGGCCGGATCAGCCATAGGCGCGTGGGAACCACACGAAGGATATCCGTTGGCTCGCTCCGCCGCGATAGAGGCCTTGCGACTCGACGAAGATAGTGCCTATGCTCACTTGTTGCTGTCGAGAATCGCGAAAAGGTACGACTACGATCTTGAAACCGCACGCAAGGAAATTGAAATCGCGTTATCTCTGGCCCCGGGCGACAGCAACATCCGCGCGTATGCAGCAGGGGCAGCGATGGTTTCGGGCATCAGGGTTGGCGACGGCGCCTCGCTTCGCCAAGACGCGATCGCAGGCGACCCGCTAAACCTTGTATTGAGAATAGAACTTGGCTTCTCCTATTTGTACAATGATCGCATTGAAGAATCCATTTCAGTGTTTCGCGAAATAATCTCACTCAATCCTGAGGTTGCAGGCGCACGATTCCGGCTTGGCATGGCGTTAATAGTGAAAGGTGAGTATGACGCCGCACTTGAGGCGATTAACAATGAAACGAGGGATGGCTTTCGATCCGCAGGCCGCGCGCTGGTTTATCATGCCCTGGGAAATTCGGAACGCGCACAGTCTGAACTGGATGAGCTGATTGCGCTGGGCAATGTGTGGACCTATGAAATCGCGATGGTATTCGCCTATCGTGGTGATCTGGATGAAGCGTTTACCTGGCTGGATCGCGCGATCGAACGCCGCGATACATCGCTCACGGCTCTCGTTGATGATCCCTTTATGGTGAATCTCCACGACGACCCCCGCTTCGCGCTCGTGGTCGACCGAATCGGCCGCACGGCCTACTGGGAAATGATTAAAAACGAGCGGTGAGTCGATTAAGGTGCCTGCTGATTAAGGTACCCGATCACTGCTGTCTCATAACTGAGGTGACCTATACTTCCTGCCGGCCAATATCTTGGAGAATCTCATGAGATCAATCATCACCGCTCTGCTTCTTTGCTTTTCACTTTGTGGACTTGTAGGTGAAGCCAGCGCCGGGACACGGTCATATGTCGACGCCGGCTCACCCTCCAACGATTCGCCGCCCTTTTCCGGAGCAGTCAGAGTCGGAGACACCTTGTATCTCTCCGGAGATATTGGCCTCACCGAAGACGGGCAGGTTCCCGACGACCCCAAGGAAGAGACAAGGCTACTCATGGAGCAGTACAAGGCCAGGTTAGCCAAGGCTGGCTACACGATGGACGACCTGGTAACCGTGACTATTTACTGTTCGGACGTAAAATACTACGCTGACTTTAACGAAATCTATCGGCAGTATTTCAAAGAAAACTTTCCCGCCCGGGCGTTCATCGGTGCCGGTACTTTGCTGTTCAATGCCCGTTTTGAAATGCAGGGAATTGCTGTCAAGCGCGAGGAATAGTCCGGTGATCCTTCTATTCAGATGTTTACTGATCCCACGCGTATTCCATTTGCCGTGCTGTTCTGATCGCCAGATCGCTATCGAACAGTTTATCCACAATAGAAAGACTCATATCGATGCCGGCAGAAATTCCTGCCGACGTTGTGACGGGCCCGTCTTCCACCCATCGCACATCCTCTAATACCGTAAGACCTGGATAGTCGTTGCGCAACGCCGGCACGTCTTCCCAGTGCGTGGTTACGTTTCGCCCATCCAGCAAGCCTGCCTCTGCAAGGAGAAATGCCCCCGTACATACGGAGGCGATGCCTGACGCGGAAGCTGCCTGCTCGCTGATCCAGGCGATAACACTTTTCCTGGATAGCTCTCCTGTGTGAATACCACCCGGAACCACCAGCAGATCCAGATGGGGATGGTTTTTTATCGTGAAATCGGGCTTGACGGTAAAGCCGTTCCGGGCCACCACCAGCCGATCGGTTTCGCCGATCAGAAAGACGACAATCTTATTCCGACCCAGAAACCGGGAAGCGGTCGAAAACACTTCGAATGGTCCCGAAAAGTCGAGCACTTCGGCATCGTCGTAGACGTATATACCAATATTAATAATGATCCCCTAGTACCGTTCACCCAAGAATTCCTACAGAAATTGCTCTCGGGCCCACGCCTGCACATTCGCCATCGAGTAAAAAGTACAGAAAATAGATTCGGCACCTTTTCGTCCGAACGTCAGCTCCGGATTTCGCATTGCCAGCTACAATCCTAGCACTTCATTGACAGCTATCTGCCAGCCGAACAGACCGATCGAACGCAATGTTGCCTGACAAAACTACCGATCCACACACCGGCTATCGCGAACCGGGCCTTAAAATGGCGAGCTTTCGCTCGGTCACGAATTCACATTCCACGATCAAGGATCTGTGTGGTGAATTCCCTCTCTGAGACCGTGCCCCGCAGGGATGCGGGGCCCGAGCTTACAGGGACGTACTCGCAGCGGGTCTCAGAGAGGGAATTCACCACGCAGGTCCTTAGCACCACTAAACCTGCCCTGACCAAGCGAAACATCGGCTCCATGTTCAAACCCCTTGCTGACCGACCGGTCATTAGCTATTATTACTGACCCAACAGTCAGCAGCAAAGAAAATGCCCAAACCACGCTACCAACGGCGCAAAGAAGACCGCCCCGCTGAAATCGCCGAAGCAGCCCTCGAAGCTTTTGCCGAAAACGGCTACGAGGCCACCCGAGTTGATGACGTCGCCAAGCGGGCCGGAGTCAGTAAAGGTCTTCTCTACCTCTACTTCAAGACCAAAGAAGAACTCTTCAAGGCGGTCATAAGAAACTTCATTGTGCCCAAAGTCGATGCCCTCGAGCTGGCGGTATCGACGAGTGAACTTTCGGCGGAAGCGTTCTTGCGTGGCCCGTTTCTGGAGTTCGCGAAGCAGGTCCCGAAGTCACCTGCACGGGTGCTGGTCCGGCTAATGGTCGCTGAGGGTCACAAACATCGCGATCTTACGGACTACTACTGGGACAACGTTGTATCTCATGGCCTGGAGGCGCTACGAAAAGTTGTTGAGAAGGGTGTTCGTGACGGCGAATTTGCGCCATCAGCGCTCGACAATTTCCCGCATATTCTGGTGTCGCCGATCATTTTCTCGGTATTCTGGTCAATCGTTTTTCACTCACATCAGACGCTGGATACGGATGCAATGCTTGAAGCACACATCGACATGATCCTGCGCGCGATCAAAATCGAAAATCAACCGGTGGACGGGTCATGAAACCTGAATGGAATCGAATAGTGACCTTGAGTTTGCTGGCCTTGCTGCTCGCAGGCTGTGATGCGTCAGAAAACAGCGACCGCGTGGTCGGTCAACTCGAATCCGATCGGGTCGAACTTACCGCGGAGTATGCCGAGCCGATTATCGAGCGGCTGGTGAGTGAAGGTGATGCGGTCTCTGCGGGTCAGCTTCTATTGCAGCAGGACGACGCACGAACGTTGGCACGAATCGCCGAAGCCAGCGCTTTGCTGGGGCAAAATCGGGCTCGTCTTGATGAACTGATACGTGGGCCGCGGACAGAACAAATTCAGGCGCAGCGTGCCAACGTTGACGGTGCGGAACAAGACCTGGCGTTCCGACAGATCGAATTCCAGCGAGCTCTGGAAGTCTATGAACGGCAGCTCGCATCGACCGAGGCGCGTGATCGAGCGAAAGCCCTGCTGGATACCGCGCGAGCGAACCTGGGAGTGCAGGAGGCGCGTCTAAGTGAGCTACTCACGGGAACGACCATTGAAGAACTGCGGCAGGCTGAAAATGTGCTGCAACAAGCCGTGGCACGACTAAGCTTGCTTGAGGTAGAGAAAAGCAGGCATCAGTTCGTCGCTCCTATCGACGGCGTTGTCGACAGCATACTTTTTGAGACCGGCGAAAGACCCGCTGTCGGCCTGCCCGTCATAATCATGCTGGCAGGCTCACAACCTTTCGTACGTGCCTATATACCCGAAGCAATGCGCGTATCCATTGTTCCCGGTACCAAGGCACGGGTGTTTGTCGACGGTCTTGAAAAGCCATTGGATGGACGCGTGCGCTGGGTGGCGAGTGAGGCAGCCTTCACGCCGTACTTTGCGCTGACCGAGCGGGATCGGGGTCGGCTGACCTATTTTGCCAAAGTGGATATCCTGACAGAACGCGAGCGACTTCCCGATGGAGTGCCAGCCGAAATCGAATTTCTACCAGCTGTCGATGGAGACTAGCGGTGTCCGATCAGCCGCAATATGCGATTCGTGCCCGCAATCTCACCAAGCAATTCGGTAGTCTCGTCGCGGTTGATCATCTCAATCTGGACGTGCCGGAGTCGCGTATTTACGGCTTTCTCGGGCCCAATGGCTCGGGGAAGTCGACCACGATCCGCATGCTCTGTGGACTGCTGACACCGACCAGCGGTGATGCAACAGTACTTGGCATTGCCGTTCCTGGAGACGTCCGCGAACTTAAGCCAAGAATCGGATACATGACCCAAAAGTTCTCCCTGTACACCGACCTTACGATACAGGAGAACCTGGAGTTCATCGCCGACATTTACACACTGGCCCGAGCGGAACGCAAAACACGTATCGAGGAACTGTTGGAAAACTATGACCTCATATCGCAACGAAAGCAGTTCGCCGGCACTATGAGCGGTGGACAGAAGCAACGACTGGCTCTCGCTTGCGCGGTCTTGCATAAGCCCGAACTGCTATTGCTGGATGAGCCGACCAGCGCAGTGGATCCAAGCAGCCGACGTGATTTTTGGGCCAAACTGTTTCAATTGGCGGACTCCGGAACCACCATTCTGGTCTCAACCCATTACATGGATGAAGCAGAGCGCTGCCACCGATTGGCTATCCTCGATGAGGGCGTCAAGGTGGCAGACGGAGCACCCGCCGATCTTCAGGCTAACACCGGGATGACAGTCATTGAGGTGCTCGCCGACAGTCCCTATACCGCTCAGGGAATTCTGTCGCAGCTCCCGGAAATCGCAAGCATTACCCAACTCGGCGTAAGGCTGCGCGTGCTGGTTCCGGAATCAATCGGCCAGCCGCTCGACCTCATTGACGCCACGCTGCGTAAGAACGCGGTTGGTGCCAGCGCCGAAATCGTGACGGCCTCTCTGGAAGACGTTTTCGTTGCCGTCACACAAAAGAATTTGGGTGCGGAGCAATCAGCATGATTTCAATGACCCGACTCCTCGCTGTAATGCGCAAGGAAATGCGGCAGTTGCGTCGTGATCGAATTACCTTTGGCATGATCGTGGGTATCCCAATCGGTCAAATGCTGTTGTTTGGCTACGCGATCAATACTGACGTGCGCCATTTAAGTGCGGCGGTTGCCAATCAGGCGGACACCCACCTCTCACAGCAATTCGTCGCCGAACTCGAGCAAACACAAGTCCTGGATATCGACTATTCAGTGGCGACGCCGGAAGATCTTGAGGATCTCCTGCGTTCCGGAGAGATATCGGTTGGCATTTATATACCGCCAGATTTCGATCGCCGGGCGATCGACCCGCAGCGGGCAGCGGCACATTTGCTGGTCGATGGGGCCGACCCGACTATCCTGGCTGTTGCCCAACAGTTGGCCACAATACCGCTCGGCTTCGACTCGACCGGGCGGGCACCGCCATTGCGCTCGCTTGAGGTGCGGCCCTACTACAATCCGGAACGTCGCACGGCGGTCAACATCGTGCCCGGTCTGATTGGGATCATACTGACCTTTACCATGATGCTGTTCACAGCGGTCGCGATAGTGCGCGAGCGGGAGCATGGGAATCTGGAGTTACTGATCAACACACCGGTCAGTTCGCTGGAACTAATGATTGGTAAAATCGCGCCTTACGTGGTGATAGGACTGCTGCAGCTTGCCTTGATCGTTGGTGTCGGCTGGCTCCTGTTCAATGTGCCCATTCGCGGTAGCACGGCGGACCTGTACATCGCCTCTTTCTTCTTCATTGCGGCCAACCTGGCCCTGGGCCTGTTCATTTCTACGGTTGCGCGGACACAGTTTCAGGCTATGCAAATTACTATTTTCATCCTGCTCCCGTCGATCCTGCTATCCGGTTTCATGTTCCCATTCGAAGGCATGCCGGCATTCGCCCAGGCACTCGGCGAAATACTCCCGACAACGCATTTCATCCGACTGACTCGCGGCATCATGTTGCGCAACGCGGAATTGTTCGAGATGCGCGAGGAACTGTTGGCCCTCACACTGTTTACTATCATTGCAATGTTTGCCGCTGTGAAGCGCTTCTCCCAGCGACTGGACTAGCAGTCTGTCTCAAGGCAGAAATTCTCGGCGTACTACCAGCGCGCAAAGCGTTGGCAATAAGCGTTTAACCGAAACAACGTGGTCACTGAGGCAAGAAACAGGCTGGCCCGGATGTCAGCCAGATGATCCAGCGGACGTATATATGTTCCCCTCACCCCTATTTCTCTGCGACGGGCATGGTATCGTATTGCAATGTTGCATTTTCGCAGGCCTGCCGGGTTCTGCGGTGCGACAAGAGCTGTGTACTGTAAGAATGAGGTTGGGATGACAGAAGCATCAAATCAGAAGTCCACTGTCTATGTTGTTGACGATGATCAGGCCATTCGACACGCGATGGAGTTACTCATGCGTTCAGTTGGCCTTGACTACGAGATTTTTCACTCCGCAGACCAGTTCCTGGAATGCTATACGGAGGAATTCGCCGGCTGCCTGGTACTCGATATTCGCATGCCGGGCCTCGGTGGGCTGGAGCTGCAACAAAAGCTGATCGAGCTCGACAGCGCGTTACCCATCATTTTCATTACCGGTCACGGAGATGTGCCTATGGCCGTGGAGGCCATGCAAAAAGGCGCGGTGGATTTTATTCAGAAACCGTTTCGCGACCAGGAACTACTCGACCGCATTGGAGAAGCCCTGAAGTCCGACCGGGAAATGCGCTCGGTACGGGAAGAGAAGGCCGAGGTATCAGCACGACTCGACAAGCTGACGAAACGCGAACATGAAGTCCTTGACCTGGTGGTCACCGGAAAACCCAACAAGATCATTGCCTATGAACTCGGCGTCAGCCAGCGCACAGTCGAGATTCATCGCGCCCGCGTCATGGAGAAAATGGAAGCAAAATCTCTGGCCGACCTGGTCCGGATGCACATGACCGCGTAAATAGCGGCGTAACTACCGGGCGTGAGCCCGAATCTTTTCGTCCAGTTCCGCGCATTCAATACATTCTATGGCATAAGGATAGGCCATCAATCGCGCCTCGCCGATGGGCCCATCGCAGGCACTGCAGGTTCCGTAGGTACCCTTGTCGATAAGATCAAGCACCGTGGCAATCTTGCCAAGTTCCTCACGCGCCTCGTTACCCAACGCATCGACAACTTCACTGTCCTCAAGCTGCTTGGCCCGTTCTTCGGAGTCCGTAGCGAGTCCCCGCCGAACATTGCTCGTGATTCGCTCCAGACGAGCCACCAGCTCGCCTTTCTTTATTTGCAGCTTGTCTTGCAGATCTTCTCGCGATGCCTTGTCCACAACCATCAATCTCCCGTGCGGTGCCGATGACTCCGGCAACCATTGCCATTTCGCGTTATCAATTGGCGCTCAACATCTGTCTGCGTTTCAATGCTTGAGATCTTTACACGCGACCACAGGCAAAAACATACGTAAATTCCGATGCCAGCTAAGGAACAGGTCGTATGGCGGATTAGTCCTAATATTCATACGATCTTAGGTCAGAGTTGGATCAGCAATTGCCACTCATTCATGACAGGAGACGACATGCGCAAGATCTCAAGAATTCTGTGTGTAATTGACCCGACAGCCGATGAACAACCGGCGATGCAGCGTGCCGCCTGGTTGGCGGAAAGCGTGGGCGCCGAACTTGAATTGTTGGTGTGTTACTACAACGAGTACCTTAGCGGTGATCGACTATTTGACTCTCCGTCGCTCGAAAAAGCGCGTGGTGAAGTCATTGCCGGACATGAAAAACACCTCGACAAGCTGGCGGAGCCGCTGCGGCATGCCGGACTGGTAGTGCAAACAAAGGCTGTCTGGGACCACCCGTTGCACGCCGGTGTGGTAAGGCGTGCAATCGCATTCGGCGCCGACATGGTCTTCAAAGACACACATCATCACTCGGCGGTTTCCCGAGTATTGCTGACCAATACCGACTGGAGCCTGATCAGGACCTGCCCGGTACCACTGTGGCTGGCCAAACCTGGGGAACTCCCGGAGAAGAAAATTTTCCTGGCGGCTATCGATCCATTGAATGACCACGACAAGCCTGCCGCGCTCGACGATGAAATTCTGGTGCTTGGCAAAATGCTGGCTGAGCAGACTAACGCAGAGATCCGGGCATTCCATTCGTATGACCCACGGATCGCTGTTGCTACCGCTACCGCCAATGCCTACATCCCGGTATCGCTGCCTTTTGACGAGATCGAGGAGCAGATGCGCGAGCAGCATGAGAAGCGCTTCGCCGAGATTACCGATTTCCATGGCATTGATAATGACAAGGCGCATCTGGTAGCCGGATTGACGCATGAGGAGTTGCCACAACTTGCTGAAAAAATAGAAGCTACGGTGGTCATCATGGGTGCCGTCGCCCGAAACCGCTGGAAACGCCTGTTTATTGGCGCCACGGCCGAACGAACTCTGGACCGTCTGCCTTGTGACTTGCTCATCGTCAAACCGGACTGGTTCAAAACGCCGGTCGACCTGAGCAGCGAGGAGCCGGGCTAGCGAGTAATTGAGGAAAATTTTTGTAGCGGCCATCTACTCTTATATTGATGGCCGGAACCGGTACACTCCCCCGTGCCGGTTTTTTTTTGCGCGAAGGTCCGGCGACTCAGGCGACAAGAACCGAATGATGTCAAATATATAGCGCGGGAAACGGAATCATGAAAACAGCAGGCAACGCATCCAGACGAAGAGTTCTCAAGTCCATGGCCGGCATCGCCGCCACGGCATCACTTGGCGCCTGTGCAACGGTAGCATCGACTGGCAACGGCACGCGGTACGACAGACCCTTGTCTCGCAAACCGTTTGTCGCCCCGCGCATTACGAATGATCGGATTGTGCGCGTCATTACCGGTCTCAGACCCTTTCGACCGCAGGGTTTTGTCGTCAAGCGTGAACAATTCGACGCCAAGACAGTAATTCACAACTACGGCCATGGCGGCGGCGGCATAACGCTTTCGTGGGGCTCGTCCGCCCTGGCTGTGCGGGAATCTATGGGCCTGGTTGTCGGTGAAGCTGCGGTGGTCGGTGGCGGTATTATGGGTCTGACGACCGCGCGCCTGTTACAGGACGCTGGCTGGCAGGTTACTATTTACACCCGCGATGTGACCCGGCACAGCACCTCCAATGTTGGTGCAGGACAATGGGGGCCAACCAGCGTTTTCGAAGAAGGCGTCGCATCCAAAGCGTTTGAGGAACAATATAAATTCGCGGCTCGCATCGCGCATCACGCCTTCCAGAACCTGAGTGGCGCGAATTACGGCGTCACCTTCAATGAAAACTACTTCCTCGGCAACGAGCCTCCCGAAGAATCTTTTTACTTACGTGAATTGCCGGAATTGTTCACCTCAGTAGCAACGCTCGAACCGCATGAGCATCCGTTTCCAGTGCCCTACGTCAAGCGCATGGTGACCATGCTGGTCCAACCAGCCACCTTCCTGCGCAGAGTTCGCAATGACTTTTACCTGGCGGGCGGAAAATTCGTTATCCGCGATTTTTCCAGTCGATCGGAATTGCTCTCGCTAGATGAATCCACGATCTTCAATTGCACGGGTCTCGGCGCCAAAGCCTTGTTTGACGATGAAAATCTGATTCCCATCAAGGGACAACTGGTATTTATGCAGCCCGATCCGGCGGTCGACTATCTGACCATCGGCGGCGGATCCGATGTCACCTACATGTTTCCGCGTAAGGGAGAAATCCTGCTAGGCGGCTCCTACCAGTTCAATGACTGGACGCGTCACGTGGAAACCGACGTGACTGAAAGAATCATTGCAGACAACCGGGCCATCTTCGACAACATGCGATTGTAAACCAGCCCGCGTAGTATAATTTCTGGCGCCACGCTGGT
>CAYUOY010000145.1:0-10129 GCA_964446495.1 uncultured Woeseiaceae bacterium
CTCGAACCCGCGACGGCCGGAATCACAATCCGGGGCTCTACCAACTGAGCTACGCCCACCATTATTTTTAAAAACCTGTCGCATTCTATGCGCTAACACGGCCAATTTACCAACGATAAATCAGCCCTCAAACGGATCACGATGCGCGCCCGGCAGGACTTGAACCTGCAACCCTCGGCTTAGCTTACCAACTACCGTTTTCACGGCCACGCTTACGCGCGTTTGTGGTCTGGACTATCTCTTCACCGTCTCAGGTGCCGCACGTATAGTCTCTACGGAACCCCGCGATAGTCAACCCGTTAAAGCTGCCTATCTGTTTCGCCCTTACCCATCGAAATCAGTGAGTCCGACCCTTCAGGACGACGTACCTTACACCAGGGTATAAAGTACAGGTTTCCACGGGATTGCCATCAGCATTACCTGTTAAGGGTTCCCCGTTATGGTGCGGTCCACTGTACCGGTTCTGTTTCCCGATACAGGCTCCTTGATTCAAAGGCCGATGCTCTATCCGGTTGAGCTACGGGCGCATTGCAAAAATTGTTCGGTGTCTGTGGTCGGGGCAGAGAGATTCGAACTCCCGACCCTCTGCTCCCAAAGCAGATGCGCTACCAGGCTGCGCCATGCCCCGTTTCCAGACTCCCGTTCCGCCGTGCCTGCGCCTGATTTTGACCCTGAATTTCCAGAAATTCAGCGGCCATCCACGAGCAAGGTCCAGCGGGGGCACGATC
This sequence comes from uncultured Woeseiaceae bacterium, assembly GCA_964446495.1. Lineage (GTDB taxonomy): Bacteria > Pseudomonadota > Gammaproteobacteria > Steroidobacterales > Woeseiaceae > JAADHU01. Next base: position 729 of record CAYUOY010000145.1, read on the forward strand.
ATACGGACGGCCCGCGAGCAGGTCAATTTGAATCCGCAAAATCAAACCCCTTTAGCCCTGCCGAAAGCTTTGCTATCGTGCCATATCCACGCCAACCCAGTCATGGAGCACGCATGAGAAGGCCATTTATTGTTTTGTTATTGCTGTCCCTGTGGCAGATCAGCGTTGCGGATGACGCTGTGCCCAGCTACTCAAGAGTCGCCATCGAGACCACCGAGGGCACTTTTATCCTTGGGCTCGACGGCGCGCGCGCGCCCCTTACGGTAAAAAACTTTCTCGAGCTGGTAAAAGCCGGTTACTACGACGGCACGATCTTTCACCGCGTCGTTCCGGACTTCGTCATTCAGGGCGGCGGCTATAACCGTGATCTGGACCTGAAGGAACCGAGCGATAGCATCGTCAACGAAGCCGGGAACGGGCTGTCCAATCTGCGCGGCTCGGTCGTCATGGCGCGTTTGAAGGCACCGCACACGGCGGTGGCCCAGTTTTTCATCAATGTAGCCGACAATCGCTCGCTGGACCCAAAGCCCGACCGCTGGGGATATGCAGTTTTTGGATTTGTCACTGAGGGTATGGATGTCGTCGACAAGATTTCCAGCGTACGCTCAGGGCCAGGCGGAAGATTCAAACAGGATGTGCCGGTAGTGCCGGTGATAATCAAACGCGCGTACCGGATCGCCGACTAACCGCTCATTGGAAAGACCCGATTTTCGACCTGCTGCGTACGGTGCAGGGATGCGCGAGAGCGGCGTTCGATGGGCGGTATTGAAAATACTATGGCTGGTTTTACCAACAGACGGCTAAACCAGTAAAGGGATAGTTATGACGACTTTATTCATATCGGATTTGCATCTGGCGGCCGACCGCCCGGAAATTGGCGAACAATTAATCCATTTTCTGCAAAAAGAAGCCGTCGGGGCCGATGCTCTTTTCATTCTTGGCGACCTGTTCGAAACCTGGATCGGCGATGATGACCCGGACCCCTATCACGCTACGATCAAAATGGCGCTCAGCTCGGTGGTCAAGACCGGCACGCCAGTTTTTTTCATGCACGGCAATCGTGACTTCATGGTTGGTGAAGCGTTTTCGGCAGAGACCGGCATTCAGCTTCTCCCCGACCCCTTCGTTGTGGGCCTGTACGGCAAGGACGTTTTGCTCAGCCATGGGGATGCTTATTGCATTGATGATGTGGAATACCAGGCCGCCCGAAAAATGACCCGCGACCCCGAGTGGCAAGCCATGATGCTGCAAAAGACGCTGGAGGAACGCCGCGCATTCGCGGATCAGTCCCGCGCCGCCAGCCATGCCCACGGCAAGGGCATCAGCGAAAAGATCTCCGATGTCAATGTCGAGGCAATCGAAAACGCGATGCAAGAACACAATGTTCGCCTCATGGTGCACGGACACACTCACCGCCCATCGGTACATGCCCAGACAATCAGAGGTATGACGGCAAAACGAATTGTTCTCGGTGACTGGTTCGACCAGGGCAGTGTTCTGCGCTGGAATCAGCGCGGTCCGCAACTCAGATCGATGTCTCGCGACTAGCAGTCTGCGGCGGCCCGCTGTGAAAACGAAACTGGGTGTCCGGCTCTTTGATCAATTGCGCCTCAACTGTCTTTAGTTCTGCCAGCCGGGCCTCAATTTCGTGCTCGTCCAGCGCGCACTCCCGGTTCGCGAACTTCAGGTAGCTTTCAAAATGGCGCGCCTCTGAAGACAGCAGTCCTGCATAGAAGCGCCCCAGTTGCTCCGGCAAATGCGGTGCAAGCATCGCGAATCGCTCGCAGGAACGGGCTTCGATCAAGGCACCGATCAGCAGCAGATCCAGTAAGCGATACGGCTCCTGCGCACGCACACTGTCTCGCAGCGCCGCAGCGTAGCGAGATGCACTCAGTCGTGCGAATGGAATCTGCATCTCGGTCATGAGTTTTCTGGCTTGCTCAAAGTGACGCAACTCCTCGCGCGCCAGCCGCGACATTTTAGTACACAGCACGGTCTTCTCAGGATAACGGTAAATAAACGACAGGGCCGTCGAAGCCGCTTTCAGCTCGCAATTGGCGTGATCAAGCAGGAGTTCCGGCAAGCGCTTACAGGCCTCAACAATCCAGGCCTGCGGCGTCGATCCTTCAAGAAAAGCCGCGATGGGGGCAGGTGTTTCAACCTTCAAAACCACTCCATAACCTCGTCGGCGGTCTGGAATCGGTCTTCGGGTTTTTTGGCCAGCATCATATTGATGACTGACTGGTACTGGGCATGCACCGCTGGCAATACCGGTATGGGCGTATTGGAATGTTTGTAAATAATGCCCATGGCATTGCTGGCTCGAAACGGCTTGTCCCCGGTCAGCATTTCGTAAAAGATGATGCCGAGACTGTAGATATCGCTGCGCTCATCGACCACATCGGCATGGCCCTGCTCCGGACTCATGTAATACGGCGTGCCGAATATTTCACCGCTGCCGGTGATCTCCTGTTCGAGTCGCATGCGTTTGGCCAGCCCGAAGTCAATTAACGCGAGACTGCCATCGGCGCGCAACATGATGTTGCCCGGCTTCAGGTCGCGATGCAGTATCCCTACTGAGTGAATCTTTGCCAGCGCACTGGCGATCTGTTTGATGTACGACACGGCGAGGTGCTCCGGGATTGCCTGCCTGATTCGCTGTTTCAGGTCGCCACCGGACAGGTATTCCATCGCTATGTGGGCGTGATCGTCGGCGACGCCCAGGGCATAGATCTTCACGACGTTCGGATGATCAAGCTCCGCGATCATCTCGTACTCCTGCAGGAAACGATCGAACGTTCCAATGCTGTCACTGTCGGTCAGGTCCGGCCCCTGACGCAACACCTTCAGGACGATCGGAATCTTCACCGACTCTTTCTCAGCCAGATAGACAGCGGAATGCTCGCCCGCAGCAAGCTTGCGGATCAGTCGGTAACCCTTGATCAACGGATAAATGCCGGTGCGCAGGTCGGCCGTGAACAGCATGTCCGTCGCCGCAATACGGTGTCGGGCACTCAGAATTTCACCCAGCATGATCGTGAGAACCGCATGTTGCACGTTGTCGCGCTGCATATATCCATCGGCGCCAATCCGCGCAACGTCCGCTGCCTGCTCGCTTTCGCCGCTGCCAAAATAAATCACGGCCGGAAAGCCGCGCGTTTTGACGAACAGTTTGAGTGTTTGCAGACCGTCTCGCTCTCCCTGCTGGTCACCCAACAGGACGATGTCGTTGCCGGCGCCGGAAAACTCGTCCGGCAGGTTGCCGGCCGCAATGGGGTCGTACACCGTGATGATGGCATCGCTCCAATGCGTGGTGACATGGTGCATGAGCAGCGTCCTGAAGTCAGTCTGCCCGTCGATGATCATGACCTTGATGCTCAAACCAGTGCTCTGTCCATGTGATGATAATGCGCCGGGGAGGCGACCGGGAGTCGCTCGCTTGCCTGGCGGCCAGTCGGGATGACCCGTTTTTCGGCAGGCTGCATACGATACAAAATTACACCGCCATTTTCAGTGCCCGCGAGCCAGTGAAGACGGGGGCGATTCGACCAACACGTATTCCGAATCGCCGTAGTGAAACTACCTTTTAAGATTTTATCAACGGACTCCTAAACGGCAACTGCTGCATCCGCCAGACCGGAGTCCGTTAGCAGATCGTCCTGCACGTGTTCAAACGCTTCTCGCCGTGCCTTGGCCTGATCGTTGCGTCGCGTCTCGAGCACGCGGAGATAGTCTTCCGTCACATCGTCGGTCACATACTCGCCCGAGAAACAGGAGGTATCGAATTCGCGGGTGTCGGAATTATTGTGACGCACCGAGCGAATCAGGCCATGTATATCCTGGTAGATCAGCCTGTCAGCGCCGATCAGCTCCCGAATTTCCTCGACCGTGCGGCCGTTCGCGATGAGTTCGCCGGCCGATGGCATATCGATTCCATAGACATTGGGATAACGCACCGGCGGAGCCGCGGATGCGAAGTAGACCTGCCTGGCACCGGCCTCGCGGGCCAACTTGATAATCTGACGCGAGGTCGTGCCGCGGACAATAGAGTCATCCACCAGCAACACATTCTTGCCGCGAAATTCCAGTTTGATGGCATTCAGTTTGCGGCGCACGGATTTTGCCCGTTCTTCCTGGCCGGGCATGATGAAGGTCCGTCCGATGTAACGGTTCTTAATGAAGCCTTCGCGGTATTTGACCCCGAGGTGATGCGCCACCTGCACGGCGGCGGTGCGGCTCGTGTCGGGAATAGGAATAACGACATCAATATCGTGATCGGGCCATTCCCGCACGATTTGCCCGGCCAGTTGCTCGCCCATGCGCAAGCGTGCCTTGTAAACGGACAGATTGTCGATGACCGAATCCGGTCGTGCAAAATAGACAAACTCGAAAATACACGGGAAATGACGGGTTTCGCCCGCATAATCCTGGCTGTGCAGCACGCCGCTGTTTTCGATAAAAACCGTCTCGCCCGGGCGAACATCACGCAAAATGTCGAATTGCAAGACATCGAGCGCCACGCTTTCCGAGGCAACCATGAACTCGTCACCTTGATCGGTGCTGCGTTTTCCCATGATAAGCGGGCGAATGCCGTGGGGGTCGCGAAAGGCTACGATCCCGTGTCCAATGATCATCGCCACCACCGCGTATCCGCCGGAACACCGCTCATGAACCGCGGCAACCGCCGCAAAAACCTGTTCCGGCGTCGGTTTGCCATTGGCTCGCGTATGCAACTCATGGGCGAAGACATTGAGCAATACTTCAGAGTCTGAACTGGTGCTCAAATGACGCCTGTCCTGAACGGTCAAATGTTCGGCCAACTCGTCGTAATTGGTCAGGTTGCCATTGTGTGCAAGGCAGATCCCATACGGTGAATTGACGTAAAAGGGTTGCGCCTCCGACGATTGTGCACCGCCTGCGGTCGGATAACGGACATGTCCCATGCCGGTATTCCCGGCAAGACGCAGCATATGACGTTGATGGAAAACATCGCGAACCAGCCCGTTGCCCTTGCGTACATGCAGGCCCTGTTCGTTGGAGGTCACGATTCCCGCGGCATCCTGGCCACGATGCTGCAGCACCGTCAGGGCGTCATAGATGGCTTGATTAACGGCCTGACGAGCAACGATTCCGACGACGCCGCACATGCGCTAATGCCCCAACGCGGTAATTTTCGGCACCGGTAATTCGACATTGGGAATCGCATCGAGACCGGGCGCGATAAGATCAAACCCCTTGGGCCCCATCACCCGTAACCATTCGGCCACATACTCAGCGTACGGCATGAAGAGTGACTCCTGCCACCAGTCGGTTTTCTGCATGCCCGCATACTGTCCGATCATCACGACCAGCGCGATCAGCACGGCACCACGAGCCAGGCCAAAAACCATACCGAGCACGCGGTCGGTGCCACTCAGCACGGACAGGCGAATCAGCTTCGTGACGGCCCAACTCAACAGGCCGCCCAGCATCAGAACAATGATGAACGTTAGAATGCGGCCAAACCAGAGCTGCATATCCGGCGAACTCAGCCAGCTGCTGCTTAAGGAACCGGCGGCCGTACCGAAATTGAACGCGGCCCAGACGGCCACCAGCAACGACGCAATGGACATCGCTTCCTTGACCAGCCCTCGTGCAAATCCGATACCGATCGAAATGACCATGACGACCGCGATTGCAATATCAAGCATTGGCATCAGTCGGACGCTCGCTTTGTGGCCAAAATCATCATGGGTGCGGCACGACCTGACCTTTGTGGCCAGCCCGATCCAGTTGCGCGGCAATGGATTCCGCACTATCACGATCTTTTTGCGGTCCGATACGGACCCGGTGCAACTCACCGGAGGAGGTCTTCAGCTGGCTCAGGAATGCTGCAAAACCCTCCTTGCGCAATTTTGATGCAAGGCGTTCAGCATTCACCTTGTTGGAAAAACTGCCCATTTGCACCGCCCACATGCCGGTCGCAGAGGCCACGGCCGGTTTGGTCTTAACGGGCTTTTTCGCGGCAGGTACGGCGGTCTCCGTAGCCTGGCTTTGAGCCGGGGCGGCGATGGTGGTCGGCTTCGACGTTTCGGCTGCCGGCGTCGGCACTGTTTTCGGCCTGGAGGCCTGTGGTACCGGCTCGGTTCGGTCTCGATTGAGCACAATCGTCTGCTTGCGCGTTCCCTGCTCGCCCTGACCCGGCAAGGTCACCGCTTCGCTGATCATTTCTGAATCGCTCGAGGGTCCATCAAGAAACACGGGCACAATCAGAACCGCAAAAATCACCAGCACCGTGGCACCGATGATGCGTTCCTTAAGAGCTCTATCCATACTCGTTATGCAGCCGCCAGCCCGAAAACACCGTGATAAAAAACGCGACGAGGTCGCGGCGCGAGTATAGCAACGTCCGCTAGTTTGCGCATCGGAAATCATCCAGCCAGTCCAGAGCCGGAGCTACACTTAGAAACGATCCGGTCACAACGATCAAATCGTTTCCGTGCGACTCACCCTGCACCATGTCAAGCGCATTGGCCACAGTGGTCGCAATGAGACACGGCAGCCCAAGTTGCTGTGCGACCTGTCGCGCCAGCTCGGTGGCCGGCACGGCCCTGGCGGATGCGGCGGTACACGCAACCCATCGATCGGTCACGGGATCCAGCACCCCAATCATGGTCTGCAGATCCTTCCCGGCGAGGACACCGAGAAGCACGATGACACTGCCGGTGACCTTCATGGCGACGATGGATTCGCGCAATACCCGCGCACTGTCCGCGTTGTGCGCCGCATCGACGACAAAGGTCCTGCCGGCAATACAGATTTTCTGCACCCGGCCCGGCAAATCGAGCGTTGCCCAGGCAGCGTTAACCGTCGGCGCCTGCAGAATATCGGTGAGACCGATCGCTTCGATCAGCGCCAGGACAGCCGCGGCGTTGTGCAGCTGATGCTGCCCCGCGAGCGCGGTTGGTACCAGACCGTCGATCTTCAGCGTACGTCCTGACCAGGTCCAGGCACCGCTGGAGTGCTCGACGAAACCAAAGTCTTCGCCTGCCCGAATCAGTTCGGCTCCCAAACACTTCGCGGCCGATTTGATCGCTTCCGGCATCTCTGTCGAACCAAAAACAACCGGCGTATCGGCGCGCATGACGCCGGCCTTCTCCGCCGCGATCGATTCAACGTCATCACCCAGCCAGTCGCAGTGATCCAGCGTGATATTGGTTATCAGGCAAGCATCGGGGTCCACCACATTGACCGCGTCCAGTCGGCCGCCAAGACCCACCTCCAGAATAAGAGTGTCGAGTCTCTCGTCGTCGAAAATAACCAGCGCCGCCAGCGTGCCAAACTCGAAGTACGTCAGAGCAACACCCTGGCGAACCGACTCGATGCGCTCGAATGCGGCGACAATATCGTCTTCACTGACCGGCGTACCATCAATCCGAATGCGTTCGTTGAAATGTCGAATATGGGGCGACGTGTAACTGCCAACACGTTGCCCGGCACTGATCAGCAGTGCCTCAAGCATGACGACCGTCGACCCTTTGCCATTGGTTCCGGCGACCGTAATGACGCGTGCCGGAGTGCCCGGATTCAGCCGCTCGAGAACCTCCCTGACGCGCTCGAGCCCAAGGTCAATTTCGTTCGGGGAGAGTGTTTCCAGCCAGCAGAGCCAGTCACCGAGGCCATTAAACGAATCGGGTCCGCCCATCTTCAGCGGCACCGAAACTACGCGGAGGGTTTCGGGCGGTGCGCAAATTTGGCGAGTATGTCGACGATTTCCTCACGCATCTTGCGACGGTCGACAATCATGTCGATGGCACCGTGATCGAGCAGAAACTCACTGCGCTGAAAACCGGCCGGCAGTTTCTGTCGTACTGTCTGTTCGATTACGCGGGGACCGGCGAAACCAATCAGCGCTCGCGGCTCCGCAATATTTACATCACCCAGCATCGCCAGGCTCGCGGATACGCCGCCGGTGGTCGGGTCGGTAAGGACCGAGATGTAGGGGACTTTCAAATTTCCCAGCACCGCGAGGGCCGCCGATGTCTTGGCCATTTGCAACAACGAAAACAGGGCTTCCTGCATACGTGCGCCACCGCTTGCTGCAAACGACACCAGCGGAATCTTGTGTTCGGCGCTGTAGCGGGCGGCACGACTGAAACGCTCGCCCACCACCGACCCCATGGAGCCACCCATGAAGCCGAACTCGAAGGCGCATACCACCAATGGCAGACCCAGCAAAGTGCCGCTGGACACAACCAATGCGTCTTTCTCACCGGTCTTCTTCTCCGCCAGGTTTAGTCGCTCGCGATACTTCTTGGTATCACGGAACCGCAATGGGTCCACCGACTCAAGGTTGCCGGCAATCTCCTGTTGAGAATCGGCATCAAGGAAATACTCGAGGCGTTTTCGCGCGCCAATGCGCATATGGTAATCGCACTTCGGACAAACGTTGAGGTTTCGTTCGAGTTCAGTGCGATACAGCTGTGCATCGCATTGGGTGCATTTTATCCATACACCTTCGGGCACCGAGCGAGTCCGTTTTTCGGTACTGATCCGCGAGGGCATTAGTTTTTCGAACCAGCTCATAGGCTCGCATCATAAACGAAAAAATAGGTAAAAGGGCCCGCTGGCGCCGCTTTCGTATTCACGCCATACCCGGCAATAATTCCGGCACTGCCGGGGTGGGTATGGCGAATGACTCGGGATAAATCACCTGCACCAGTGTCAGTCCCTGCGCAGGTGCGGCAATGCCGGCCACCGTCCGGTCCTGCCCTGCCAGGATGTCGCGGATCCAGTCGGGCGACCGCTCACCTTTGCCAACGGCCACCAGGGTCCCGGTGATATTTCTCACCATGTGCTGCAAAAAAGCATTGGCCGTCACGGTAATGCTGAGCCAGTCGCCGTGTCGGCGAACATCAAGGCAACTGAGTGTTCGGATTGCTGTCGATGCCTGGCAGCCGGCGGCGCGAAATGCCGAGAAATCATGCTCGCCCAGGAGGTGATCAGCGGCCTCCTGCATCTCATGCTCCTGCAATGGCTCATGTACGCACCAGACACGATGGCGAAACAGCGACGATCGTACCCGGCTGTTCAGAATCAGGTAGCGATAGGTGCGTGACGTGGCGCGAAAGCGGGCGTTGAAATCAGCGCACACCGATCGGGCCCAGCTTACGTTGATGTCGTCCGGTAATTGACTGTTGGCACCGAGGATCCAGCTCTGCTCAGCGCGCTCGGAATCCGTATCAAAATGGATTACCTGACCGCTGGCGTGGACGCCGGTATCCGTTCTTCCTGAACAGACAACCGAGACTGGATGATCGGCCACCGCGCTGAGTGCTTTTTCAACGAGTTCCTGAACTCCCCGGCCGATTTTCTGGCGCTGCCAGCCGTTATACGCGGTACCGTCGTACTCAATGCCGAGT
>CAYUOY010000146.1:0-10100 GCA_964446495.1 uncultured Woeseiaceae bacterium
TGCGAGTACGTCCATGTAAGCTCGGGCCCCGCATCCCTGCGGGGCACGGTCTCAGCGACCAACCTCACCACACGAGTTCTTGATGGTGGTATCCAACCTCCAGAGTTGGGTGCCGGCAGTCACCAGAATATCCGGGCGGGTCGGTGTTTGCGGTGGGTGTCCTGATTTATTGCTCTTTATTCACTGCCGGCTGGTCGACGTCATCGCACGCATCATTGCTACCGGTCTTTCAGCGGCCACTTGATGGGCGATGGCGGTGGCCACGCGAAGCCGCCATCGCTAATTAATCGCTCAAAATTGGGCGCGTACTCGAGATCAAATACTGCGCCACAGAAACACAGACTCTGCGCACTTAGCAGCGTAAGAAAGCCGAGTGGACGGGCATCAACTTTTCCGGCCAACTCGTTGGCTTTGTCACGATCACCCATGACCGCGAGAATGACCAGGGTAATGGCGTCATGTGAATCACTGAATCTTTGATAGAAACTGTCGCGCAACGCCTGCGCTTCGACTACTTGACCCTGCGCCGCGGCAATCAGGAAATTGGCCAATACCCGGTTTTCTTCGACGTCCAGGTCGCGCTGGGCAATCGTCAATGCCTGTTCAAACTGATGCGCCGCAATATGGGCATTTATTAACTGACTCACGATTAGATCTTGACTCTTGATCGCCACCCCTCTGGTCGCGGTGTCAATCGCAGCGTCGAAGTCTCCGAGCATACTTTGCGTATGAGCAACGTCAGCCCAATTGGCTAAATTGAGCGGATCGCAGACTTGTACACGCTGCCACATTTCCAGTGATTCTATTGTCGAGCCCATTACAGTCGTCAAGTCTCCCCACCAGGAAGGATCAATGCACTCGGGCAACTGGTATGCGGCAGACAGGAGGTCTGGCAGCCGCTTCCATTGCCCGGAAATGAGTGCCTGCTCGAGCGTAGCGGTTAGCCGGTCGCCTTCGGATTTGGCCGTTCGTGCCGCATTTTGGAAATCCGTCGCTGCCAGTTCAATCGCCTGTTCGACGTCGGCAAGCGGGAGTCCCAATTGCAGCGCGCTTTCTGCAAAATGAATGTAGTAGTCGCCGTGTAGAAAATGCGCTGGCGAATAGTCCGGCTTAAGCTCAATCGTTCGATCGTAGTACTGATTTGCTCTCCGCAACAGGTCGAGTGCGGGAGCCATTCCACCTTCATGCGCATTTGCTCCCAGCTCATTGCCCTTCTGAAATGCGATAAATGCTTCAGGATTTCGCAGGCCGCTGGACCTCATTCTCGCCAGTTCCTGATCATCGAGTACGACATTCAGTGCCGCAGCGATTTTCTCAGCGATCTCACTTTGTATGCCAAAACTGTCTTCATTCGAACGATCGTAGGTCTCCGACCAGAGATGGAACCCGTCGGTGGCCCTGATCAACTGTGCGGTAATGCGAAGTCGTTCACCCGATCGTCGAACTGAACCTTCCACGATGTGCGCGACGCCGAGCTTCACAGCGATCTCGGGAATCGGGATGTCCTGACCCTTAAAGGAGAATGCTGAGGTGCGAGCCGTAACCAGTAGTTCAGGCAACTGCGCCAGTGAGTTTAGAATTTCTTCGGTAAGGCCATCGGCAAAATACTCGTCGTCCGGACCACTGCTCAATGCAACGAATGGCAAGACCGCCACAGACTTGTCTGTCACTTCGACTGCCGCCGAGTCTGCAACGGTAATCGAACCTCCTGATACCCGCTGTGTGTCTTGCAATACGAATCTTTCGACAAGCAAGAACCCGACTGCGATAACCAATAGGCCGATAATCAAAAAGTCAATCTTGCGGCCTGTCCGGTTCGTAAACGATCCCGACCGGTCAACGTCTGCTTCTTTCTTTACACCCTCCGGCGTGATCTCGAACGCCCACGCGAAAAAGACGGCTAGCGGAAAACCCATAAGAAGAACAAACAGGACGGACTTGGGGACCCAATCTGGCGCACCGAAGTTGTCGAATGCGAGGTCGGCGACCTGCGCCAGCACCCAGGCAATGACGGTATAGGCGATTGCGACCCGGAAAACGTTGCGACGCCTTAGCTCTGTGATTAGACCCATGGTGCCATTGACCGTCCGTCAAAAATCCCCAGCGGCGATTATAGACAGATGCTGGAACATTACCATTTGAGGACACCCATCAATTGAGACGTCCTATTTCTATCGTTTTCAGGTAGATTTGGGCGGATGACCACGGGGCCTTCGATACAAGCAATGATGCGCAGGAGCGGCAAAGGCCACCGATTCGAAGATGACATGAGTCGTGCCATTGATGGCATTCTTGGGTTTTGTGCAGGAGGCTGTCGAGCGTGTCGATTTTCGTTTCATAAATCATTGATTATATTGAATATACTTTTCTGGTTAAATCTCACACATCCAGTGAAACCAATAAACTACAGGTTAAGTCCGACAGCCTCCTGATAGGTTATTCAAAAGTTTGTTTTCGTCTGCAGAAGAATCTGCACGCTAGCAATGCTCGGGTCCCCATCCAGTGGAAATGCCAGGTCAAGGTGATAGACCTCGCGACCACTGGCACGCGTCGGTACGATCCGCAGGCCAACGCCGACATTCCTGAGCCATCCCAGCGGCGCGCCGGCAGCCGGATTGTCGCCCCAGGTACGACCGACATCCGCAAATGCTGCGAAACCCACTCTGAACAGGCGGAATGGGTACCAATCCGTGAAATAACGCTCTTCAACGGAGAACAGGAATCTGGCGTCGCCCGTCTGGTAACGTAGTGGATAGCCGCGCAGCCCGTTATCGCCTCCCAGCTCCAGAAAATTATCGAGGTCAAGATTCTTGCCCCAACTTCCGTACATAGCCGCGAAAAACAACCTGTGCTTTGACTGACGACTGTAGTACCGGGCATTCAGATTCAAGAGCGTGTTCTCTGCGCGGCCGCCCTCGACCCTGCCACGCATCGTTGACGTCAGCAAAGTCGCCTTATTTTCCATGGAGCCGAAGCCTTTGCTGGCGGCGAGTGAGTAGATCAGAGCATCCCGATCAGCATCAAACTTTTTGCTGGCGAAACCGAGACTCGCCATCACTCGCATACCGAGGTAGAAATCTTCGGTTCGCTCCATCTGATTCCGGTTCGCAGAAGTTTGAAACCTGTCTTCCAGTAGCTCGAAGCCGATGAACGGGTAAATAAGTCGCCGGTCTTCGGGAATCAGCTCCGCAAGCTCGCTCTCGGCAGCCGGGGAGAACCGATTGACGTCATAAACCAGGCCCGCCGTCCAGCGACGCACCCAGCCGTTATGCAAGCCTGCCGATAAGCCACCAAAAAAAATCCGCTTGTCAGCTTTCTGGCGATACGCTGCAATGGTGTTTCCCAGTTCGTAAAACTGCCTTTCAAAATCGTCATTGAGGAGGCTGCCACCCGCCGCCCAATTGGAATTCAGCGCAAAAAAGGGCCTCTGAACCCTCAGTTGCTGCGTATTTCCATCGGAGCTATTGCTTAGGTTTGCGAACAGCGAAGTACGGGATTTGAACAAGTTGTTGTCAAAAAATTCGAGCCGGGTTGTTGCCCTGTCTACATTGTTCTCGTGGGATACTCGTATCTTCGTGCCGCGGCCAAGCAGATTCTTCTCGGATAGCGCGAGTCGCGTCTTGTTCTCACCCCCGGTTCGTGAAAAGGAAATCTCGGGCGCGATCGTCCAGACATCCCGGGTCCGGACCAGGATATCGACACTACCGTCCTGGTACCGAACCGGCGTGATTTTCGCGTCGTAAAGGTAGTCATTTGCGCGCAACAGGCGTTCGGACTCCTCCAGAATACGACGTGAATACGAATCTCCCTTTCGGAACAGTAACTGGGCCAGAATGACGGACTCACGCGTAACAAAATGCCATCGGTTCGCGAGTCGATAAAGCATTTTGTTCTCGGCAGGATTGGACGTGTCGAAGACGTTCTGCCGTTCGAACACGATGTTGCCAATTACGACACCCTTCGCTTCCATTTCGACAGCGGTCGGCATGGCCTCGGTCGTGCCTCCGTCGCCGGCTTGTGCCGGCAATACGAAAGCCAGCAGCAGTAACGCTGCCGTAGAACTGCAAGCCTTGACTACCGGGAGAAGCGGACGCATGCCCCGGATTCTGATGGGGTACAGCAGATGGTGCAATAACCGGACTAGAATAAGCCGACCTGCATTACATTCGAAGCCAACGGGAGGTAGATGCTTGAACACGAAAGGCGAGTATTACCGGACGATCAGACTGCCCCCGGGCAACACTGAAATTACCGACGATTTGAGGACACCCATCAATTGATGCGTCCTATTTCTATGGTTTTCATGTAGATTCGAGCGGGGTCTTGATGGATGTCCTGATTTACGGCTCCACCCGGAGGGCCTTCTCCAGATCATCTTCATACCCCCCCAATACAGGTCGACAGGACAATCAACCATGACCCAACCAGGCTTACCCTCAGACATGATCGACCTTAGAAGCGATACCGTCACATGCCCGACGCCCGCGATGCGCAAGGCGATGGCTGAGGCAGAGGTTGGCGATGATGTGTATGGAGAGGATCAGACCGTCAACCGGCTGCAGGAGATTGCCGCCGAAACCCTGGGAACAGAGGCTGCAATTTTTCTACCGAGTGGCACTCAGTCGAACCTCTGCGCGTTGCTGGCCCATTGTGGGCGAGGTGACGAGTACATCGTCGGCCAGCATGCACACACCTACCTGTTTGAAGGCGGCGGTGCGGCGGTACTCGGCAGTATTCAGCCGCAGCCGATGCCGTTTATGCCGGACGGTACGTTGGACCTCGGTGATGTCGCTGCCAACATCAAACCCGATGATCCGCACTTTGCCAGGACGAAATTACTTTGCCTTGAGAATACGCAGGGCGGGAAAGTGTTACCGCTGAATTATCTTGCGGATGCACGCGCGCTTGCCGACAAATATGCCCTGGGATTGCACCTCGATGGGGCCCGGGTATTCAACGCCAGCGTCAAACTCAATATCCCGGTGACCGATATCAGTTGCCATTTCGATTCGGTTTCGGTGTGCCTGTCAAAAGGACTCGGTGCGCCGGTGGGATCTGTACTTTGCGGGACGAGTGAAATCATTGCTGCGGCGATGCGTTGGCGCAAGATGCTGGGTGGCGGGATGCGCCAGGCGGGCGTGCTGGCGGCGGCCGGCATCCTGGCCATTACAGAACAGGTTAAACATCTGCATCAGGATCACGAAAATGCGCAGACACTGGCCCAGGCCCTGCGCAACCTGCCTGATCTGGATATTGACCCTGCCGCCGTTCAGACGAACATGGTATTCGCGCGACTCAGGAACGGCTCACGGCAGGAGGTGGTACAAAAAATGGCAGAAGAGGGCGTGCGTGTTTCCGGTTCACGTGACACGTTGCGACTCGTTACCCACTCCGACTTCCATGAGGAACAGATTGATCAGGTGACGACGGCATTTTCGCGAGCATTGCGAACGTGAATTCGGCGTCGCTGCCACCCTGCCAACTCGATCGCCGCTAAGGCAGCCAGGAAATTGCCATGACGAATTGCCTGATTGTCACGGCCAAAGCGGCGGAGATCGCCGAGGAGATCACTCGACTCGCCGAATCCCCGATACCGATGAAAGCCTGCATTTCCGCAGAACAGGCGCTGGATGCATACACAGACGAGTCGATCCTGTTCGGCGATCCTGATAAGGTCGCGGAGATTCTGCCAGAAATGCCGACCGTGAAGTGGGTCCAGTCGACCTGGGCAGGCGTAAAACCGCTACTAACACTCGATCGCCAGGATTACGTCCTTACCGGCATGAAGGGTGTATTTGGGGCACAGATTTCGGAGTACGTTTTCGGCTATTTGCTAGCCCATGAACTGAAGGTGTTACGACGCAAGCAAGAGCAGCGCGATCACCATTGGTTCAACGAGACTTCAGGCCGCCTTGGTGGGAAATGCCTCGGCATCATGGGTACCGGTTCTATCGGCCGGCATGTCGCGAAGACGGCCAGGATGTTCGGGGCAAGAGTTATGGGCTTAAGTCGCTCGGGTGCAAGCGTGCCCGATTTCGAAAAGGTCATGCCGGTCGAGCAACTGCACCAATTTCTCGAAAAAGCCGACTACCTGGTTTCAGTCCTGCCGCAAACGATTGAAACAGATAACCTGCTTGACGCCGCGGCACTGGCCCAGCTGCCTGCACATGCGTACTTCATTAATGTTGGTCGAAGTAACGTGGTTGATGATGAGGCGCTGATCAAGGCACTTCGAAACCAGGAGTTGGCGGGTGCGGCCCTGGATGTGTTCGACGAGGAACCCGTACCGCAGGACAGCCTGCTGTGGGATGCACCCAATATGTCGATAACGGCCCACATTGCGGCCGTTAGCCATGCTTCACTTATCGTGCCGGTGTTCGTGGAAAATTATCGCCGCTTCGTCGCGGCTGAAAGCCTCAACTATGTCGTTGATTTTACGGCCGGGTATTGAGAGGCAAAAAATTCAGGAAAATTTCAGCAGAAAATCAGCCGAGAAATTCAGGACACCCATCAATAGAAATTCAGGACACCCATCAATTGCCGAGAAATTCAGGACACCCATCAATTGCAGCATTCTGTTTCTATAGAAATTATCTATAAATGGTCCAGGTTTTTATGGGTGTCCCTATTTACCTGTCCATAAATGGATCAGACGTTGATGTGTTCTATAATTTGGGCCCCAGTGACGGGATTCGGTTTTGAATAGTGGGTCGCGGTTAATGCGAATCGATGGGACAATCGCGTATGGAGAGTAATCAGATCGACAAGAGTCGGATGCGACGTCGCTGGCAGCTGGTCTATGCGGCTGTGCTGGTTGTTGCGGGCCTGACGATCTTTCTTTTGCTGCTATTTTCCCGCTATTTTTCCGGTTAATGCGTGCATAGTTTCGACTGGGCCATCGTTTTCGTTTATCTGGGCTATGTAATTTGGCACGGCGCACGCCTGTCTCGTAGTACCAGTACCGCCGCCGATTTTTTTCTCGCGGGTCGAAATCTTCCGTGGTGGGCCGTCGGTCTTTCTGTCATGGCCACACAAATGTCGGCAATTACGCTGGTTGGTACGACCGGTCAGGCCTACGTGGACGGTACGCGATTTATTCAGTTTTACTATGGTTTGCCGCTGGCCATGATTATTCTGTGCGTCACGGCGGTACCCTTCTTCTATCGGGCGCGGGTGTTCACTGCCTACGAATATCTTGAGCGGCGGTTCGATGCGAAGACGCGATCGCTCACCAGTTTTTTCTTTCTGCTGTCGCGTGGTCTTGGCGTTGGCGTGATCATTGCGGCACCGGCCGTGATTTTGTCGATCGTGCTCGGCTGGAACGAAATCGTGACGATCTTTGTTATTGGCTTGTCGACCACGGCCTACACGATGCTCGGTGGCGTCCAGGCGGTAACCTGGACAGATGTGAAGCAGATGGTCATTATTCTTGTTGGCATCATCTTGTGCCTGTCGGTCATCGTTGCCGGCCTTCCTGAGAGTGTTTCACTCGAAGATGGCTTGTTTCTCGCCGGTGCTGTCGGAAAACTTGAGACGATAGATTCGAGTTTCGATCTCAAGGAACGTTATACGGTCTGGTCCGGGATGATCGCAGGGTTGTTTCTTTTTCTCGCTTACTTTGGTTGCGATCAAAGCCAGGTGCAACGGTTCTTGACGGCGCGTTCGGTTGATGAGGGTCGGGTCTCGTTGTTGATGTCCGCCTTTTTGAAAATACCCATGCAATTTCTCATTCTGATGATGGGTGTCCTGATTTTCGTCTTCTATCATTTTCAGCCACCACCGATGATTTTCAACGAAGTTGAGGCGCAACGCGCCGCTTTGCAGCAGCCCGCTCGTTTCACAGAGCTTGAACAGGAATTCGAGGCTGTGTATGCGGCGCGGCGAGTTGCCGCACTGAAGTACGTTGATGCGAGAAATGGAACGGATGCGGCGGCGGCCCGCAAAGAATACGTTCTCGCCAATACGGCCTATGTCGAGCAACATCGGGATGCGACCGACTTCGTTCGGCGGGCTAACGACAATCGTGCCTTCACCGATGTAAACTATGTATTCCCGTCGTTCGTTATCAGCAACATGCCCGTCGGTATTGTGGGCCTTATTATCGCCGCTATCCTCGCCGCCGCCATGTCGAGCGTCGCCGCCGAGCTCAATTCACTGGCAACGGCATCGACAATGGATTTTTACAAACGCCACTTTCGACCCGGGAGCTCAGAAAAACAGATGGTTTCGTTTGGACGGATGGCGACGCTGGCATGGGGTGTATTCGCCTGCATTGTCGCGACCTTCGCGACCAACCTCGGTTCATTGATCGAGGTGGTCAATACGTTTGGCTCGTTCTTCTATGGTTCGTTGCTCGGTGTTTTCGTGCTGGCATTCGCGGTACCCGCTGCCCGGGCAAGTGGCGCGTTTTACGGTCTGCTCTTTGGTATCGTATCGGTGTGGATTGCGAGCACTTATTCTGATATTGCTTTCCTCTGGTTTAACGTCGTTGGTTGTCTGGTGACCGTGGGCAGCGGTTATGTCATCAGCATATTTTTCAGGGACAGCAGGTAGAAGGCATGAAGAGGCAGTTACCCTTACTGATACTGGTTAGCATCGCGGGATTGCTGCCAATAGCGACGCATGCTCAGGTCAGAGCCATATATGATCAGGGAGCCGGTGGACTCGGAAGGCAGTTACAACGCTTGCAAAGTACCGCCAGCGTCTTGCATACCGGGGCGCATCCGGACGATGAAGACTCCGCTTTGATTGCCTATCATGCGCGGCGTGGGCATGCGCGCACCGGCTATCTGTCGTTGACTCGTGGTTCCGGTGGCCAGAATATTATCGGCCCCGAGCAATCCGATTTGCTGGGCGTCATTCGAACTGAAGAATTATTACAGGCCCGGCGTCTGGATGGTGCAGAGCAGTTTTTCACCCGTGCCAATGATTTCGGTTTCTCCAAGTATCGCAGTGAGGCTGCCCGTCTGTGGGATGAAGAATTGGTGTTGGGTGACATGGTTCGCGCCATTCGAGCGTTTCGCCCAACCGTCATCGTATCAAGGTTCACCGGCACGACGGCCGATGGCCATGGGCATCATCAGTTCGCCGGCTATCTGACGCCGCTAGCCTATGAGGCGGCCGCCGATCCGGAGCGTTTCCCGGAGCAGATAAAGGCCGGGCTGCTGCCGTGGAAGGCACAAAAGTTTTATGTCCGGGAACGCAGCCAGGACGATGGGTTTGACTCGCGTGCCCTGGTGGTTAATACGGGCGAAGTTGACCCGATCGCCGGTCGCTCCTATTTCGAGATCGGCATGCAAGGTCGAAGCCAGCAGAAAACGCAGCAAATGGGCCAGCTCGAACTACGGGGGCGACAACCCTCTGCGATGCGCAGGCTCGATATTGAGATGGCGATCGGCGACAAAGAAAAGAGCATTTTTGATGGTGTCGACACATCGATCAGCGGCATTGCGCTTTTTGAGCCCGACGCCAGTGCCGAATTTCAGCACCTGCTCGATGATCTGCAGCTTGCAGCACAGACTGCGCTGGCCCGTTACGCGCCTTTCACGCCGCAGTCTCTGATTCCCATATTGGCCCAGGGCCTTGCACTTTCACGTCAGGCACGAGGGCAGGCGGCCGGCGCCGAAAGTCAGCGGCTTCTGGAGGAAAAGTCGCAGGAATTCGAAAGGGCACTGATGCTGGCGGCCGGCGTGACCGTCGACGCACTAGCCGACGCAGAGACGGTAATTCCAGGGGGCGCGGTGCAGATTGCTGTCAGGATCTTCGCTGCTGGCGGGTCAGTTGTTGGCGTACGTCGCGTCGATATGTCTGTACCGGTTGGCTGGACGTCGTCGCGAGCCGATGGCGAGGAACTGGAGAACGAGCGGGCGATGCGCCGTAAGGAGCAACCGGATTCAACCATTCTCTTTGACCTCGTGATTCCAAAAAATGCCGAACCAACGCAACCGTACTGGCTGGAGCGACCGCGCCAGCAGTTTGTCTACGATTGGTCTACAGCAGGCTCGGCGATCAATCGGCCGTTCCGCGGCCCCTTGATTACGGCGGTCACCGAACTGGATATCGGCGGCGAGCGGGTCACCGTTCGGACGGAAGTCGAGTAT
>CAYUOY010000147.1:0-4813 GCA_964446495.1 uncultured Woeseiaceae bacterium
GATTTTCTGGCGCTGCCAGCCGTTATACGCGGTACCGTCGTACTCAATGCCGAGTGCGATACGCATGCCCGCAAGTCTAAGAAATCGCTAGACCGGGCTAGCTCGGCAATGAATCGAGAAGCTGCTGTGCCTGCTGCCGCTGGCCTTCATCACCCTCGTCGAGAACCTCTTCGAGAATACTGCGAGCACCGCTCGGGTCACCCATATCCACATAGGCGCGCGCCAGGTCCAGCTTGGTCCCGACTTCCGTCATTGTGCGCGCGTCATGCAGGTCACCGGAAAGGTCTTCCGGGGCGATCGCCGCGGTCGGAGACTCGTCGACCGACGCGGGTGTGACACCCGGTCGTGGCTGTTCTACGGTCGCATCGTCTCGCATCTGGTCGATCGTATCGCCAGCGGCGCTGACCTTAAGCGCGGCGGTAAGATCATCCAGATCCAGATCCATGTCGGTACTGCCGGCAATACTCTTCATGACGCCGGTATCGTCCGTCACAAGATCACCTGTAAAGGCATCCCGTGGCAACGCCTCGGTCTTGGCATAATCGAAATCGCCGTCATCATCCAGTGATGCCATCAATGTGGCAGCATCGTCCGCAATAACGGCTGGCTCATCATCGTCATCGAGTGACGCGAGCATGGTGACTTCGTCATCCGCGAGCGCTTTTTCGATATTGGTGCCGGTGCCGGTTTCGACCACGAAATCCTCGGGCAACACCTGCGTCTGGCCGGTTGCATCCAGCAGACTGGTATCGATGCCGACGTCCGTGTCGCCGCCATCGATAGCGGATAACGCGGGATTCTTCCCGGTCACGTCCTCGATCGTCGGCAATTCGCTCGTAGCCGCAAGCTCCCGTTCTATATCGGACATGTCATGCAGACCGGTTGAGCCAACGTCGTCCGGCAATGCCGTATTTTGACCAGTGGCCTCCAGGTCTTCTTCGCTCAGCATCGGATTGCGACCCGTCGCTACCAGGCTGTCATCGATCTTGAGCGTTTGACTTTCAGCGGTATCATCAAGATCACTGAGAAAATCGTCATCTGCGCCGGCAACATCCGCCACGTCGCTTTCGGCCAGTGAATCCAGATCCAGGCCCAGGTCGTCCAGATCGATTTCGGCGGTCTCGTCACTCGCCGGCAATTCATCCAGACCAGCGATCTCAGTTGCCTCGTCAATCGCGAGTGCGGGCATCTGGCCAGTCGCCTCAAGCTGTTGTTCAATCGTGGGGGATTCGACAGTGCTCTCCGCCACTGGCGTCTCCACGGTCGGTGTCTCCAACACACTGTCTTCGACGTCGGCCGCCACCGTGGCTTCTTCAAACACATCGTCCAGAGAATCTGCAGACGGCATCTCCAGCGTCGCACTTGCTTCCGCCGCTGGCATCTCCTGGGTCACGGATACGTCGAGGTCCGGTTCTTCGTCGAAGGCAAAATCGATGGCGCTGGCATCACCGTCGTCACTTGAATCCGCCGCTGCGCCCAGATCGATAATCTCGTCTTCATTTTCCGACTCGATCGCAAAATCCATATCCAGTGCGCCGGCTTCTTCCTGCTCGCTATCGAACGACAAGTCCACTGCCTTGGTGGCCGCACCGGGTTTCGCATCCGCGAACATGTCGTGATCGGCCGCGATTTGCTGACCCATGATGACGATCTTGTCCCATTCCGAATCTTCGTGATCGGTGCCGGCATCATTGAGTCGCGTAGCGGCATCGACAAATGCGTCGCGATTGCCCCACACAAAATAAATCTCACACAATTTGGTCAGCAGGTCCTGGCGCTCCGGCTCGACGGCGAGCGCGCCGTTGATAAGATCAGCCGCCTGGTCGTAGAGTCCATAGGCCATATGGAAATCAGCCTCGGCGATCGGATCGGACTGGTCGAGATTGATTGCCGTGTCGCTCGAGAAAGTATCCTCAAGAGATCTGTTGGTCCCGGTGTCACCGAGTGGATCGACCAGCGCCTCGCCAATAGCCGGAACCTCCGTCTCGGCAACGGGCATTTCCATGGTGGCCGGCTCTACCAGATCCGGCTCGGGCATCGGCTCTTCTTCCACCACCATGGTCGATACATCATCCCGCGCCAGGGCACGCAAACTTTCTGTGGCGGCCTCCGGCTCGCCAACCTCTTCATCTGCATCCAGCGCCTGCCACATACCGGTGGAGTCATCGTCATCACTACTTGCCGCCCGGCGAGCAAACCAGACCAGTACGCCAGCAACGACAATCAGTGCCGCACCGATCAGTCCCCAGATGCTGAAAATCGCTTCCTTGATCGTGTCGATCAGGCTCGGTTCGTCTCGCGGCTGCACCGGCACTACTTTTGGCGCAGTGTCCGTTGTCGCTGTTGTCTCGCTATCGACATCCTCGTCAGCGGGCAAGGCTTCAGCGTCGTCGTCCGGCAAGGCATCTGCCGCGCTGTCATCGGCCGACTCGACAAAAATTTCGTCGTCGGCGGGTTCGGCGACTTCGATCTCAACCGCCAGCTCTTCTGGCAATGCCTCGCCCGTCATCTCAACCAGTTCCGCACGCAGCGCGGCCAGTTCGTTGTCACCGATGACGATCAGGCCATCCTGGTGGTCTTCCAGCAAACCAGTCACTTCGAGGATGCGAGCATCAGCGGCGGCCTGAACATCGTCATCCACCAGCGCCAGGTCATCGGCGTCATACAAGCTGCTCGTATCCGAAGTCAGCGTGTCCTCATCCGGGGACACCAGCGTCAAACTTGGCTCAGGCTGGCTAACGCCAACGCCGGTCACGCCGCCCCAGGCGTCATGTTGCCGCTGCACTTCGGACAGTGCGGCACCGCGGCTGATACTGAATATTTCGTCCGCGCTGGGTATGCGCAATGTGGCGCCGGCCGACAGCCGGTTGATATTGCCCTCGAATGCCTGCGGATTCGCTTCATAAATCGCGAGCATGGTCTGGTTTATGGTCAGACGATTGTCGTCTCGTATACGATTTGCAATGCCCCACAACGTATCGCCACGTTGTACCGCGAAGTCGCCTCCCGGGCTATCGTTGAAAGCGGGTGCCGTAGCCGGCCTCGAAACGTCCGCGACGGCAGGTGGCGGAGCGACGGGCGAAGGCTGTGGCGTTGGCTCAGCGGCTGGTTCAACACTAGGCTGCGAGCGCGGCGTCGGCACTGGCGCGACTGGCGCAGCGGCTACCGGTGGTGGTGAACGTGTAATACGGCCGCTGTCCGCCGGTGTACTGCGGGTTGGTGCCGTTACCGCTTGCGGTGCCTGAGTCGCTGGTGGCGCAAATGTTGGCGGATCGACCAACAGTGTGTATTCACGTAACAGGCGGCCTCGCGACCAGTTGGCATCAACCAGGAAAGTCAGGAACGGCTCGGTAACAGGATCGGACGACGTTACACGGATGATGTTACCGTCAGTTCGACCGGATGGAATCACTTTGAACGCGACACTGCGCAGGAACAAAGGCCGGTCAATACCATAACGCTCGAACGTCTCTGACGAAGCGATCGTGATCGCCAGATGGTCGAGTTCTTCGGGCGTTGCCGAAATCAGCTGTATCTCAGCTCGCAATGGTTCATTCAGCGCAGAATGCAGCTGTATGTCACCCAAACCCAGAGCCCAAACTTCGCCTGTTAGAAGACAAGCCAGCAGGAGCCATACACGGTTCAGTCGTCGCGACATAATTTGTTTCTCCGGCTCCCCGAAGTGCTGCGAATCGCCCTTGTCCGGAACCATGAATCTTGAATGGAAGTGCCCAATGCGTATGGGTGCGAACTATAGCTTATAAATAGTTTTTCGCCAATATTTCAGCTATTTGGACGCTATTTAGAGCCGCGCCCTTACGTATGTTATCGGCCACGATCCACAAATTGATGCCCCGCGGATGACTGATGTCCTCGCGCACCCGCCCGACATAGACAGCATCAGTTCCGGATGCCTCGGTCGCAGCGGTCGGATACTGGCCGGTTTCGACACCATCGAGCAACTCGATTCCAGGGGCATTTTGCAGTAATTCGCAGACCTGTTCGGCGCTGATTTTGCGCTCGGTCTCGATGTGGACGGCCTCGGAATGCCCGTAGAAAACCGGCACTCTTACGGCAGTCGCATTTACGGCTATAGCATCATCGCCCAGAATTTTCTGCGTTTCCCACACCATTTTCATTTCTTCGCGGGTGTAGCGATTGTCCTCAAACACGTCAATATGCGGCACTACGTTGAAGGCTATTTGCTTCTGATTTTCTTCCAGTTCCAGAGGCCGCCCATTCAGGAGCTGGGTCAATTGCCGCACCATATCCTCAATCGCTTTTTTGCCGGCCCCGGATACGGCCTGGTAGGTGGCGACATTTATGCGCTTGATACCAGCGGCGTCATGAATCGGCTTCAACGCCACCAGCATCTGCATGGTGGAGCAATTTGGATTAGCAATGATGCCTTTCTTCTCATAGTCAGCAATTCTTTCCGGGTTCACCTCGGTCACGACCAGCGGAATGTCATCGTCGTAGCGAAATCGCGAGGTGTTATCAATCACCACGCAGCCGGCTGCCGCGGCTTTTGGCGCATATTCGCCGGACACCGAGCCGCCGGCAGAAAACAAGGCGATCTGGACGGACGAAAAATCGAAGCTCGCCAGGTCTTCCACCGGCAGTTGTTTGTTGCCAAAGCGTACGTCCTTGCCCAGAGAACGCTCGCTGGCCAGGGCATGAACTTTCCCGGCCTTGAATTTTCGCTCGGCCAGGATTTCGAGCATGACCTCGCCAACGGCGCCGGTGGCGCCGACTACCGCAATGTTAATGTTGTCTGACATTTATATAATTCCTGAAACGATGAGCCCAATTC
>CAYUOY010000147.1:4913-9938 GCA_964446495.1 uncultured Woeseiaceae bacterium
AGCCCAATTCCACCGCCATTCGCTAACGCCGCCCCGTAATCACCGGCGTGTCCGGCACAACGTCCGCATTCTGACCGCGATGGCGAAGATAATGATCCATCAGCACCAGCGCAACCATCGCCTCGGCAATCGGTGTGGCGCGCAAGCCCACGCAGGGGTCGTGGCGGCCCGTAGTCACAATCTCGGTGGCTTTCCCGGCCTTGTCGACCGTCTTTCCCGGCACTGAAATACTCGACGTCGGCTTCAGCGCGATGCTGGCGAGAATATCCTGGCCTGACGAGATTCCGCCCAGCGTGCCCCCGGCATCGTTCTTATTGAATCCATCCGGACCCATTTCATCCCGATGCTCGCTACCGCGTTGGCTAACGGCCGCGAAACCTGCTCCCAGCTCCACTCCTTTGACGGCATTAATGCTCATCAGGCCGCGCGCGAGATCCGCTTCCAGCTTGTCGAACACGGGTTCACCTAAACCCGGCGGCACACCGGTCGCCAGAACGCTGATTTTCGCACCGATCGAATCGCCCTCGCGACGTAACTGGTCCATGAACTCCGCCAGCTCCTCAACCCGCTGCGGATCTGCGCAAAAAAACGGGTTTTCGTCCACCGCCGACATATCGACACAGGCCAGTTGAATCGGTCCGAGCTGCGACAGGTAACCATTGATCTCAATGCCCGCTCGCTCGAAAAGATATTTTCTCGCAACCGCTCCCGCCGCAACCCGCATCGTGGTTTCACGGGCCGATGAGCGTCCACCACCGCGGTAGTCGCGGATTCCATATTTCTGCTGGTAGGTATAGTCGGCATGACCCGGCCGGAACTTATCCTTGATATCCCCGTAGTCTTTCGAACGTTGGTCCTGGTTCTCGATCAAAAGTCCTATCGGCGTTCCCGTCGTGACACCTTCGAACACGCCCGACAGTATTTTCACTTTATCCGGCTCACGCCTCGCTGTGGTATGGCGAGACTTGCCCGGGCGACGCCGTTCCAGATCCCTCTGGATATCGTCCTCATCCAACGCCATCCCCGGGGGACAACCATCAATGATGCAGCCAAGCGCCGGCCCATGACTCTCGCCAAATGTCGTCACCGTAAATGCCCGCCCAAAACTGTTACCCGACATCATCCCGCCCTTTATTCAATTCAAACGCCCCCTGATGACACCGCAATTGTTCCTGCGTCAACAGAAAAACACCTGCACCGCCCTGCTCAAACTCCAGCCACAAAAACGGTACTTCAGGAAACCTTGCCTCCAGTGCCACCTGGCTGTTCCCCACCTCAACAATCAAAACCCCGTCGTCGTCAAGGAATCGGCTTGCATCATGCAATATCGTTATCACTGAATCCAGACCATCCGTACCCGCCACCAGGCCGAGTTCCGGCTCATGCCCGAACTCCGGCGCCAACGCTTGCATATCCTCCCGATCAACATACGGCGGATTGCTCACGATCAGCTTGTATTTCGGCGCTATCTCCCGACGACCCAGCTCCGCAAAAAAACTTGACCGAACCAGGTGCACGCGGTCTTCCAGACCGAAGCCAGCCACATTTATGGCCGCCACTTCCAGCGCTTCTTTCGATACATCAATCGCATCCACCTGCGCCTCCGGAAACTGCAGCGCTATCGCGATGGCGATGCAACCGCTGCCCGTACCCAGATCCAGGGCATAGCGCATCCCGCCCTTCTCGACCCACGGGGTGAAATCCCGGGCGATTAATTCAGCGAACGGCGATCGGGGCACCAATACTCGTTCGTCCACATAGAATTTGTACCCGGCAAACCAGGCCTCATTGACCAGATAGGCCACTGGAATTCTTGCTTCCGTTCGTTTCCTGGCGAGTGCGTCGATTTCAGCGAGCTGCGCGGTGCTGACTCGCTGCTGGTAGGCGCTTTCGGCATCTTCGTGGCGTAAATTCAGGCTGGCGAAGACCAGGTAGGCGGCCTCATCCAGTGGGTTGTCGGTGCCGTGGCCGTAGGTCAGGTTGGCGGCATCGAAGTGTTGGGCGACATTTCGAATGACGCTCTCTACGGTCGGGTTGGCTTTTTTGGTCATTGGTTTGTTGCGGCGATGTTGTTACGGACACGCGTGGTGAGGTCCGGCTCTGAGACCCGCTGCGAGTACGTCCCTGTAAGCTCGGGCCCCGCATCCATGCGGGGCACGGTCTCAGAGCCGGACCTCACCACACGTGTCCTTGATTGTGGGTCCTTTATGGCCGGGAATTTAGCACGGGAGAGTTTAGCGCGCCGAAAATCCGAAAAATAGGAGCTTTGTGCGGTAAGATTCCGGGCCTATGAAAGAGTGCTCTTCTACCGGGAACGTTGGTATTGCCCGACCTGCTTTCTTCCTGATGCTTGCGGCAACCAGCCTGTTTTTGGGTGGCTGCTTTTCGGCGCCCGAGGTTCCGTCTGTTGCTACGGTTTTGCCAGCGCCCGCGCCGCTGGCTGAATTTTCCATGGTCGATCAGGATGGAAATGCGTTTGACCGGGACTCCTTTCGCGGGCGTTGGAGTATGGTCTTTTTCGGTTTTACGCATTGTCCGGATATTTGTCCCGTAACGCTGCAGCAGTTATCGGTCGTGCGTCGTCGTATGGCCGAGGCCGATCCGGATGCTGTATTGCCTGACATTGTTTTTGTCAGTGTCGATCCCGGGCGGGATACCGTTGCGACCATTTCTCAATATGTGCAGGCCTTTGGGGAAGATGTCATCGGAGTCCGGGGTGATCCTGCCGAGCTTGAGAAACTCACGCGTACGTTCGGCATCTATTTCGAGGTCAATGAAGCGGCAGGCGATGATTATACTGTTGCGCACTCTGCGGCTATTGTCATCGTCGATGACAATGCAGAGTTTCATGCCGTTTTCAGTGCCCCACATAACGTTGATGCGTTGGTGCATGACATGTCGTTGATTATCGCTGCCAAATGAAAACGTTTGCTCTGGGTTTGCTTGCACTCATGCTCGTTTGCGCTTGTGAACGGGAGGTCGGGCCTGCGCTCAACATCAGCGAAACCGTGGTGTACGCACCATTGCCCGGTACGGACGCTGCGGTCGCTTACATGACGTTTACCAATCGCTCGGGTGGCGACATCGTCATCGATTCCATCAGCAGTCCGCAATACGCGTCCGTCACGCTGCATGAGACGCAGATTGTCGATGGTATTGCACGCATGGCCATACTCGGGTCGCTGCCGATTCCCGCACAATCGTTGGTCCGACTGGCGGCCGGTGGAAAGCACATCATGTTGCTGCAGCCCACACAGGATATAGATGCGGGACAGTCGGTAACGCTACTCATCAATTACGATGGCGAAGGATTGCTTTTCGTCACCGCCACGCTGCAATCAAGATTGGGTCATGAATCGAGCGACTGATAAAGCACACGAGCAATTGCCGTTCTGGACGCCGGCGTTTATCGCGCTTCAATATCTGCTACCCAAATATTGGCTGACCTCGCTGGTATTTCGACTCACGCGAATTCGTCAGGCGGCGTTCAAGGATTTTCTGATTCGGCAATTTGTCCGCTTTTATGATGTGAACGTCGATGAAGCCGAAAAAGACATTCCTGCTGGGTATGCCACGTTCAATGAGTTTTTTACGCGCCGCCTCGGCAACAATCAGCGTCAGGTGGATGCATCGAATTCGAGCATTATTGCTCCTGCCGACGGCACCGTGAGTGCGGCCGGACCCATTCGCGGCGATCAGATATTTCAGGCAAAAGGGAAAAATTATTCGCTGTTGGACCTGCTCGCAACTAACACGGACGAGGCGAATCAATTTATCAACGGTTCGTTTGCGACCATTTACCTGGCGCCCTATAACTACCACCGGGTCCATGCACCGCTGGACGGCGAGTTGCTTATGGCTCGATATGTTCCCGGTGACCTGTTCAGCGTAAATGCGATGACGGCTTCCGGCGTGCCGCGCCTGTTCGCTCGCAACGAGCGTCTGATTTGCCATTTTGGAACCGCTTTCGGTCCCCTGGTGGTCATACTCGTTGGCGCACTGAATGTCGGCAGCATCACCACACCCTGGAGTGGAGAAATCCGCCCGAGACAGCGTGGTGTGGTTGAGGAGATTGAGCTGCGATCTTCCGTATCCCGAACCGTGAGCAAAGGCGACCTTCTGGGCTGGTTCAACATGGGATCGACGGTCATCATGTTATTGCCGCCAAACTGCTGCAACTGGACCAGATCACTGATCAAGGGACAGACGCTGCGGATGGGTGAGGCTATCGGTGAACTGAGCATCACGAAATGACACGCGCTGGTAGCGATTCCTGGCAGCCCATTGCCGAGGTGTCGGCCGCTCGCCAGCGTGCCTCGCTGTTGCAACAGGCCCGCAGGTTTTTTTCCGACAGGAACATTCTTGAAATTGACACGCCGGTACTCGGGGACACAACCGTGTCGGATCCTGGCATCGAAAGTATTGCCACATCATTGGCGTTGGACCCGGCACATACTTTCTTTCTGCAGACTTCGCCCGAGTACCACATGAAGCGACTCCTCGCCGCCGGCTTTCCCGATATCTACCAGATCAGTAAAGTGTTTCGCGATGCCGAGCTGGGTTTGAAGCACCAACCGGAATTTTCGATGGTTGAATGGTATCGACTCGGCTTCGAGCTTGAGGCGATGATTCAGGAAACGCTCGATTTCATTTCGGCGCTGGTAGACCCGGCACGCATCACCGCCGTAGCGGATCGAATCAGTTACAGAGATGCCTGCAGAAACTTCGCCAGTATCGATCCGGCGGCGGCCGGAATTGCCGAACTGGATGAATGCCTGGAGCTTGATGCTGATTTGCGACGCTCCCTGGGCGACTCCATCGACGCTCGACTGGACCTGCTAATGGCCACCCGGATCGCGCCACAATTCAACAGCCGAGGATTAACCGTCATCCATCATTATCCTGTCAGCCAGGCCGCTTTGGCGCGAAAATGCCCTGCAGACGAGACCGTGGCGGATCGTTTCGAGGTCTTTTACGGCCCGCTCGAGCTTGCAAACGGTTACGTGGAATTGACAGACGTCCGGG
>CAYUOY010000148.1:0-9908 GCA_964446495.1 uncultured Woeseiaceae bacterium
CTGGCTTCCGTCTTGAAGCCAAGCCCTGAAATATCCAGATCATCAATGAAGACATCGATCACCCGAACCGCGCTGTCTTCGGCTATGTAATCGTCAAGGCGTTCCGGAAACAATGTCGCCTGGCTACGGTCATCGCCTACAATGAATCCGCTCATTTACTTTCCTTGCTGCCGGAAAGTATTATTATATCAACGATAGGGTTTTCACACAGTCTGGACCCAATGGGACTCTGAGAATGTCTCTGTATAGAAAGATAATCGCAAATGCAAAAAAAGAATCGTACAGTTCGAATACTCAGAATAATCATGCCTGTCGTGGGGATAATCAGTTTCGTGGTATTCCCGCCCTGGGATGGCATATGGGCATGGTTAGCGCCATTGCCAGATACGGTGCAGGAGCAGGTCGACGGTGCTATTGACCATGGCCTGGATGGCATCATCGTTTATGTAGACCAATCAGGTAAGGCACCAGCTCTTTACGCTGCCGGCTGGAAAAATAGAGCGACTCAAGTGCCGGCCGACCCGCAAGCCTTGTTCAAGATCGGCAGTATCAGCAAGTTATATGTCGCCACTGCCACCGCCAAATTGGTCAATGACCAAAGCTTGTCGTTGGATGACACACTCGCTGATCTCCTGCCGGAACTTGTTGGAAGGATTGAATATGCAGATCAGATTACCCTGACAATGATGCTGCAACATCGCAGTGGTATTCCTAATAGCACTGACCAAGACGAGTTCGATTGGGCAAAACCACCGACGGATACCGACGAGAGTCTAGAGTTGATATTAGATGTATCGGCGAATTTTAAACCTGACACTCGCTACAGCTATTCGAATACTAATTATCTGTTGATTGGCAATATTCTTGATAAAACGTTGGGGTATGGTCACCAGCGATACATCAATAGGGAAATTCTAGCTCCGCTTGGTCTAACCCATACTTATGGTTTGCTTAGCCAGGCAGATATCGGAGATGTTGTTAGTGGCTACCACCATCCCTATGAAGCAGACCTACGCGAGATTGATTTTATTGCGCCAAGCGGGTCAATGGTTGCGACAGCACAGGACGTCGGTATATTCTTGAGAGCGTTGAACGATGGCTCATTATTGAGTGATGGCGAGCAAACTATTTATTCCTCCATTTATGAATACGAACATGACGGCTGGGTAATTGGATACCAGAGTATCGCACGCTATCACAAGGATATTGATACAGTGGTTATTCAGTTTGTGAATACAACCGGCGAAGACACGGAGCTGACATCGATTGTCGTTTACAACCGTATTGTCCAGATCCTGCGCAGGAAATATATTTGACCTACAAAATCCGTGTTCCAGGTCATTTGGAAAATCACCTCATGGTACAAAAATTGGAACGTGCCCATGACGTTGCAAAGCTCGTGGCGCGATTTAATGGAAGTTGGGCGGCCGCTTGTGGCTGCGAAAGCGGACCCACATTTCTCACAGTACCTGATGGTCTCAATGTCTGCTTTCGGAAAATGGCCGTTAGCAGCATGCCAAGTGCGGCCTGACAAATCTTTGCTTGGGCCGCGGGGCGGTCCCCGCCATTCTTCGTTCGCTGGCATGAGTTTGGCCAGGTAAAAACTACGCCATTTACCTGGTACCAATGAGTTAGACCGTCAACCCACAGGAAATATGGTCATGAGAAATTTTCGAAATCTACTCTTCGCGATCGCTCTTATAGTATGTGGTAACGAACCAGTAATCGCAGGCAACCCCTGATCAATTCTGGAACGCTACGCTGCGAGTTCGGAATTAATCCGAGGTTGCACCAGCCCGGTTGCGTTCGCATCAGGTACACCAGATACTAAGACGTTCGGCCGCTCTGATTATCAACGTAGAAAGCAGGAAATGATCCCAATCGAAACCATCGCCATATTTCTCGCCGCAACTGTCGCCCTGGCCTTCGCACCAGGTCCGGACAATATCTTTGTATTGACACAATCTGCACTATACGGGCGGACGGCGGGGTTGATGGTTACCCTCGGCCTCTGCACAGGATTAGTTGTCCACACTGCTGCCGTTTCTCTTGGTGTTGCCGCAATTTTTCAAACATCGTTACTGGCATTCAATCTTTTGAAGATAGTCGGCGCAATGTACTTGCTCTATCTTGCATGGCAAGCGTTCAAGGCAGGCGCCGCCAAGCTGAATAGCGCCGAAGACGCACATATGGGCTTGGGGAAACTCTATTTTCGTGGTGTATTCATGAATATCACCAATCCCAAAGTTGCTATATTTTTTCTGGCATTTCTGCCGCAGTTCGCCGATCCGTACGCAGGATCAATGACCATCCAGATGTTGATATTTGGAGGGCTTTTCATGGTCGTAACACTGCTGGTGTTCGGCGCCATAGCGTTGATGGCCGGTGTACTCGGCGGTCGACTTAAGGAGTCTCCGAGAGCTCAAATCGTAATGAATCGTATTGCCGGCACAGTGTTTGCGGCATTGGCGCTCAGGCTGATGGTGAGCGAGCGTTAGTTGGTAAGTGAATGATATGGATTCGTGCAGTTTATATTCCTGAAACCATTGGTGTTGACTGATTTTCATCAGGCAAACGGTGGCCTCAATATCAAAGAACATGACATGATCGCGAACGAGTGCCTGCCTTTGAAAAACGACCGAGCATTAAACCATTCTGGAGAAACGAAGCATGTCAAACAGATTTCTTGATGCGGCGATTGAGGAAGCAAAAAAGGGCCTTCGCAGCGGTGGAATCCCGATCGGGTCAGTGCTGGTCATCGATGATAAAATCGTGGGTCGGGGGCATAACAGGCGGGTTCAGAATAGTAGCCCGGTGCTGCATGCTGAAATGGATTGTCTGGAGAATGCCGGTCGGTTGACAGCGGCCGAGTACCAGCGGGCTGTTCTATATTCAACGCTGTCTCCCTGTGACATGTGCAGCGGTGCGGTCCTTTTATACAAAATACCCAATGTCGTTATCGGCGAGAATCAGACCTTTCAGGGGCCTGAAGCTTACCTGCGATCACGAGGGATCAAGCTGGAAATAGACGACAACGCTGAGTGCATCCAGCTAATGCAGGAATTCATCGAACAAAACGCTACTCTCTGGGATGAAGATATTGGAGAATAGTCGGGCAAGTGTGCTGCCCGCCAATAATCGGTAGAGGTCGTTGAATGAACCATACAGACAATGTGTGTCAGGTGAATAGTAGGAGACAACGTGGGATCACTGCATCTGTGATCGTGTCGTCACTCGTGGCATGCAACTCGGGCGGCCAGGACTACAGAACTATCGACACGATAATCTCTGAAAGTACGCCGATCATCCTCGAGTATGCGCCGAGCGATCTGGCACTCGGCCCCGCCAGTTTTCGCGTTCGCAAAGAGGGCGATGATTCTGGCACGGTTCTCTACGAAACAACGATTTCCAATGATGGCGGCGATATTTTACTGGACAATGTGATGCCGAACGCGCAGAAGGCGGGTTTTTTATGGCTGTGCCTGAATGGCGTTGAGCAGGCTGATGTCAGTGTCAGAATTGATTTTTCGACCGGGTTGGTCATTGAAGATGCGCGACCCTGCAGTGATTAAGCGAGGATTTCCAGAATGATGACCAGGACGAAAGGGCCCATTCCGCCGGTAATATTACTCCTGAGTATCCTGTGTCAGTTTGGTCTGCATTTTTGGTTGCCGGTGGCCAGGCTTATCGGCCCCCCATGGCACAATATTGGTTTTGTCCTGATCGTTTTGGGCGTCCTTATTGTTGTCGGTCCGGTTGCAGCGTTCTCGCGCGCGGCGACAACGATTAAACCATTTCAGGATTCGTCTTCGCTGGTTGCGACAGGTATGTATCGCTATACGCGCAATCCGATGTATGTAGGCATGGTCCTGGTTTTGTTGGGGATAGCCGTGCGGCTGGGTGATCTAACGCCATTCGTGATGCCGATTCTGTTCGTCCCGATACTGACCGCGCGCGTTATCAAGCACGAGGAAGTGATGCTCGAGGAGCGGTTCGGAGACGAGTATCGGGAATTCAAGCAGTCCGTTCCGCGTTGGTTGTGGTGATGGAATATACCGTTCGAAAAGCGGTAACAGAAGATGGTGAAGCGATGCTTGCCCTGATGCCGCGACTCGCAGAATTTGAGATACCGGAATCACGCCGTGCTGAGCATCTGTGGGTCCACGACGCGGCGATGATGCGTGACTGGATTGCCGGCAAAACGAAAGATTGTTTGATGCATGTTGCTGAGGATGAAGCCGGAGCTATTGTTGGTGTGACCATGGTGACGCTGCGCCCCGAACTACTGAGTCACGAACCAAGTGCACATCTGGAGGCGATCGCCGTTGCCGCGGGTGCAGAGGGTAAGGGTGTTGGTCAGCAACTCTTGAGCGCGGCAGAGAACGATGCCGTCGCACGGGGGGCGAAAACCATTACATTGCACGTATTCGCACGAAATAGTCGTGCACGTGGTTTTTATGAGCGCGCAGGATACGATGGTGAATTGATGCGTTACATCAAACCGATTAGCAAATGAGGGTCACGACTTTGAATGCGACTACGACTGTGCTGGTCAGGTTTTTGGCAGTCAACAGACTTCTGCTCGTGCCAGCGCGATGAGTGATTTCACCGGCAAGAAGGTCCTGGTCACGGGCGGCTCCCGCGGTATAGGGCGTGCTATTGCCTTAGCCTTCGCCGATTGCGGCGCGACCGTGTCGATCGTGTATCGGTCAGACTCTTCTGCCGCAGAGGAGGCGAGAGGAGCGCTGCCGGGAAGAGGTCACGTATGCGTTCAGACCGATGTGTCTACAGGTGACGGAGCACAGCGGGCAGTCGATGAATCAATCGATGCTCTGGGTGGCCTGGATATTGTCATTAACAACGCCGGAATTTTCAGATCGCACGCCATCGACGAGGTGAGTTTCGAAGACTGGCAATCGGCGTGGAACTCGGTGCTCCAGACAAATCTCGTCGGCCCCGCCAATGTCTGTTATTTCGCCGCCCGGCATATGATTGCGCAAGGCAGTGGGAAAATAGTCAACGTGTCTTCCCGCGGTGCCTTTCGCGGTGAACCCGACGGGCCGGCCTATGGCGCAAGCAAAGCAGGGTTGAATTCACTGAGCCAGTCACTGGCGATCGCACTGGCGCCACACGGCATAACCGTTGCTGTGGTCGCACCCGGTTTTGTCGATACGGATATGGCCACCGAGCTCCTTGAAGGCGATTCGGGCGATGCAATTCGGCAACAAAGTCCGTTGGGGCGTGTTGCGCGTCCCGAGGAAGTCGCCAGCGCGGTGTTGTTTCTTGCCTCGGAGGGGGCGGAATTTTCCACCGGCGCCATTATCGACGTGAACGGCGCCTCCTATCTGCGATCATAGCGGGTAGCACTGAGACAGGGTCGACTCATGTCCGATCGTGAAGAGAAAAGTACACACTGGCTCTTGTGGCCATTTGTGGCTGTCTGGAGTCTCCTCACCTGGGTTCTAAAAGTGACGGGTCGGATTATTTGCGGCGTTCTCGGACTGGCCTTCATGTTCGTCGGAGTGACCATGGCACTAAGCGTGGTTGCTGCCCCGCTGGGCATACCGATTGCCATATTGGGAATATTGTTCGTGGTGCGGGCGTTGTTCTGATATGACCCTGCAAATCTGGTTGGCGTACGTGACGACCCTGCTCATTTTCATGAGTACGCCAGGTCCAAGTCACATGCTGATGCTAAGCAACAGCATGACCAGCGGATTTAGGCGCTCTCTCGCCACGGCCGCCGGAGACCTGTCCGCAAACACATTGCAGATCCTGATCGTCGCTGTCGGCCTGGTCGGCGTCGTTCGCTCATCGCCGGAGTTCTTCGTCGTCATAAAATGGCTCGGCGTGTCCTACCTGGTTTTTGTCGGCATCGTGGTGTTCCATCGTGAGTCGGGTCCGCTGACAACAACCGGGCTGGCGGAACGCTCGCCGCGGGAACTGTACTTGCAGGGTTTTTTGACCTCCGCCGCAAATCCGAAAGCAATTGTGTTTTTTGCGGCGTTGTTACCGCAGTTCATCAATACGGCCTTGCCGACAGGTGAGCAATTCCTGCTTCTTGGTGCTACCTACATAGTCGTAGATGCGTGTTTCTTAATTGCTTATGGCGCATTTTCTGCGTGGATTGCGGAACGCTTTCGGTACCAGATAGGTCATAATATGAACCGGATATCAGGGGTATTGTTTATTGTCGCGGCAATTCTTCTTGGGCTAAAGGATCTTAGTGGCGGCTAATACTTCATCTGTTTTGTCTGGCAGTCAGTTTAATAAGCCACCGATGATATTTTCAACAAGCTGCCAGTCCGCGGATGGCAATTGGCGACCGTTTTGGGGGAAGGTAACAACGTGCCAGAGTTGACTTGGCAAGAATTTGAACGGGTGGACCTGAGAGTCGGTACCGTCGTCGATGCGCAGCCATTTCCGGAAGCAAGGAGGCCGGCGATAAAGCTGTTGATCGACTTTGGTGACGCGATCGGGGTCCTGAAATCGTCGGCACAGATTACCGATCACTACCAGCCGCAAGACCTGATCGGGAAGCAAGTCTCGGCTGTGGTCAATTTTCCGCGCAAACAGATTGGCCCGATCATGTCGGAATGTCTTGTTACCGGCTTTGTTCAGGACGATGGTAGTGTCATTCTGGCCGTGCCGGATAAGGTGGCAGAGAACGGAACTCGCCTGGCATGAGCTCTCTGTGTTTTGATAGAAAGGAAAACTGCGATGACAGCTGAAGACAAAATTGATTATCTTGAACTACCTGCTCGTGACCTGGTAAAAGCGGAGGCATTTTTTACCGCCATGTTTGACTGGAAATTCGAGAGCTATGGACCCGAATATTGCAGTTTCAGCGACGGCCGGGTGGCGGGCGGATTCTTTCGCTCTGATCTGCGGTCACAGACGGCGAACGGGAGTTGCCTCATTGTTTTCTACAAAGCGGATCTCGAGGCGGCTGCCGACAAGATAAGAGAGCACGGGGGGACAGTGACCAAGGACGTTTTTTCTTTTCCGGGTGGCAAGAGACTCCATTTCGAGGATCCAAACGGAAATGAATACGCAATCTGGACGGATCAATGAAGGTCACG
The DNA here is from genome assembly GCA_964446495.1 of uncultured Woeseiaceae bacterium. GTDB lineage: Bacteria > Pseudomonadota > Gammaproteobacteria > Steroidobacterales > Woeseiaceae > JAADHU01. The sequence continues at coordinate 7,083 of CAYUOY010000148.1, forward strand.
CGCTGCAATCAAGCCGGCTGTTATATACTTAAGGAACCTCTGGTCTATATATGAACTGGTATCTTGAGATCAAAATGCCCAGCTTCGGCGTTGCAAATCTTCGCAATGGCTGGCGATTACGGGCGATCCGCGCTTTGAATCTGAACATTTTGATCGCAATCTACGCCGTTCAGAATAAATCAGAGATTTCCTAAGGGGAAGAAACCGAATCGCTGTCCAATCGGCCAAAAAACAGACTGAAACGGTTCAGGCAAAACTAACTTGGTGAGTACGGGAGTCAACCAAATGCACGAAGAAATCCATCATCCCTGTGTGCAACACAAGTTGTCCCTGATTCGGGACATTGATACGGGGCACAAGAAGTTTCGCGAGCTCGCGACCGAGATTACGATGTTCGTTTGTTACGAAGCGCTTAAAGAGGTTCGCGTAGAAGACGTGACCGTGCAAACGCCGGTTGCGGAGGCGAAGTGCCGGAAAATCGTCGAAGATATTGTCGTTGTACCCATACTGAGAGCCGGCGTCGGCATGCTGGAAGGTATCCTGGACCTGGTGCCAACAGCCCGGGTTGGTTTTCTTGGCATGTACCGGGATGAAGAAACGGCCCAGCCTGTGGCGTACTACCAGAAGCTACCTCACCAAACGGCGACTGCATTAAACATTATTGTTGATCCAATGTTGGCGACGGGCGGTTCAACGGCAGCGGCGATTGATATTCTGAAAGCGGCGGGTGCCGAAAATATTGTGGTGGTGTGCATCGTGACCTGTCCCGAAGGACTTGCTGCCGTCGAGAGCGCGCATCCCGATGTAAAAATCTATACCGCGAGCATTGATGATCACCTCAACGAGAAAAAGTACATCGTCCCAGGTCTTGGCGATGCGGGCGACAGGCTTTTCGGAACCCGCTGACGTGGCTGAGTTCAAGACCAAACCAGTTAGAATCAGCGTGGCAGACGTTCCTGGCCAGATGTCCTGCATGAACTGATCGATGAATCCGTTAAATACCAGGCAGACAAGTATCCCTAGTGAATATGGAGCATAAAAGTGATTGATGAATTATCGGAGTCGCGGTTCGAGGGCGCGACACTTGTCATCGAAACCAGCGGTGAAACAGAGACTTACGATTCACGATTCATGATTGCGGTATTGCTGGTTTGCGTTGCAAAAGGTGACGGCACCATATCGGCGCCTGAAACAGAGAAGATGCTCAATCTGGTCGGTGACTATTTTGACCTCGAAAGCGCCGAATCGCTGGCGCTCATCATGCGAGCCATGACTGACCTCGCGGAAAACCCTGATATCAACAGCCTTCTCAAGAGTCTGGGTACAGTCCTGAGTGACAGCGAGAAGGAAGATGTCGCGATAATGCTATTGAAAGTCACTGCCGCCGATGGAAAGGCGGACGCTGACGAAATGGAAATGGTCCACTCAGCCGCTGACATTATCGACATTCCGGACGCCGTCATGCACAACGCCTTTGATCGATATTTCGCAGAAACCTGGGTAGATCAGGGCAAGACAGACGTCGACCCGACAAAAGGCCCGTAAATACCGGCATTCCGCCAAAACGACCAGCCAGGGTAATTTCAACAGCCGGCCTGCAGCGAAATTATCGGGACATCCTTGTGCCGCCTGTAGTTTTCGAGAAACAGAGTTTGATCACAAACGGCTAGCCTGCAACATCCGGTGCTATCCTGATCAGCGTTGGCGGGATTGATCGTACTCTTCCTGCCGGTTCGCGAGTTCCGCCCAGCGCTCCATTTTTTTGTCCAGCTCTGTTTGCAATTCGGCCATTCGCGACAGTCCTTCCTCGACGACCTCTTGTTTCTGGGCGTAAAAATCCGGAGCGGAAATCTCTTGCTCCAGACCGGTAAGCTTGTTTTCCAGGGACTCAATCGCGGCGGGAAGCTCATCGAGTGCTCGCTGATCCTTGTAGCTCAACTTATCGGGCGCCGGTGGTTGCGTAGCCATGCCCTTCGTTGTTTCTTTTTTATCGCCGCCATCAGGGCTGTCCACTTCCGTGAGTCGATGGCCCTGGCGCAGCCAGTCACTGTATCCGCCAACGTATTCCCGGACTTCGCCATTCTCTTCAAAGACGATGGTGCTGGTCACCACATTATCGAGGAATTGTCGATCATGACTAACAACGATCAATGTACCATTGTAGTTGATGAGCTTGTCTTCCAGAATTTCCAGCGTTTCCATATCCAGATCATTAGTTGGTTCATCGAGAACCAGCAGATTGGCCGGCCGTGTGAAAAGCTTCGCCAGGATCACCCGGTTACGCTCCCCGCCAGATAAGGATTTGACGGGCGTCATCGAACGTTTTGGGTCGAAGAGAAAGCCTTTCAGGTAACCGATGATATGGCGGTCTTTGCCATTCAAGTAGATATGAGTCTTGCCGTCGCCGACGTTTTCGGCAATGGACTTATCCGGATCCAGCGTTTGTCTCAATTGATCGAAGTAACCGACTTCAAGGTTCGTACCATGTTTTATGGTGCCGGCCTGCGGTTCAATTTCACCCAGTAACAGGCGCAACAGTGTTGTCTTGCCAACGCCGTTATTGCCCAGCAGGCCGATCCGGTCACCACGCATGATCTTGACCGAGAAATCGCTGAGCAGGGGTTTGTCGTCGTAGGAATACGAAACGTTGCGTGCGCGAATGACTTTTCGGCCGGATTTTTCCCCTTCTTCGATGTGCATGCGGGTATTGGGTCCGCGACTTATTCGCTGCGCACGTTCTGCCCGCATTTTTTCCAAGGTTCGAACACGTCCTTCATTGCGCGTGCGGCGCGCCTTGATTCCCTGCCGAATCCATACCTCTTCTTT
>CAYUOY010000149.1:0-9707 GCA_964446495.1 uncultured Woeseiaceae bacterium
GCTACTGCCCCCTCAAGACAGCGTGTCTACCAATTCCACCACATCGGCTAATTTTTCAGGCTGGACAGCCCGGGATCAGTCCCACGGAACTACTTTTCACCCTCGTCATCAGGTACGTCAAGCGCCGGCAGGCTCGAATCGACTGTTGCCGAGTCCTCATCCTCGTCCAACTCAGGAATAGCCGGCAATGCAGATTCCGTATCCTGTTCGACTTCGACGGTCTCAACGATTGGCGCATTCTCCAGCAAACTGTCCGGACCCCTGGCGCCGTTCTGGGCACTCATGAATGCCAGCGTCAGGCTCGAGGCGAAAAACAGGGTCGCCATCACGGCCGTGGCGCGCGAAAAGAAGTTGGCGGAACCGCTCGCACCGAATACGGTACCAGAAGCACCAGAGCCGAAAGCAGCACCGGCATCGGCGCCTTTGCCTCGCTGCAACAGCACCAGAATGATAATCAGTAACGCAATAATTGTGTGCCCAATCAGGACCGCTGTTTGTAAAGTACTCATTTATTCCTCAATTCAGATCAACTGCGGCTTCCGCAATCGCCAAAAAACCGGCTGCATCAAGAGATGCGCCGCCAATTAAACCGCCATCGATATCAGGCATCGACAACAAGCCGGCCGCATTGTCACCTTTTACGCTGCCGCCATAAAGTATTTGTACACCGGCTGCCACCGCTTCGTTCTGAGCCGCTACGTCGGCCCTGATGTGTTTGTGCACATCCTGCGCCTGTTCCGGCGTTGCGGTCAGACCGGTACCAATTGCCCATACCGGCTCGTAGGCAATGACTGCATTCGCCAGAGCATCTATTCCTGCCGCATCGATTACCGCCGCCAGTTGCGCGCTAACGATCTCTTTGGTTTGTTCCGCTTCCCGCTCGACCAGCGTCTCACCAACGCACAGAATCGGTATCAAACCTGCTGCTTGCGCCGCACAGAACTTGGCCGCTACCGTTGCGCTGCTCTCGCCCATAATCGCACGTCGCTCGGAGTGGCCGACGATCACATACTCGCACCCGACATCCTTAAGCATCACCGCCGCCGTTTCGCCCGTAAGCGCCCCAGGGGCCTGCTCCGAGACGTTCTGGGCGCCCAGTCTTAACCGGCTGCCGGCAATCTGCCCGGCGGCGGCCGCCAAATACGGAAATGGCGGGCAAATCAGCAAAATCACATTGGCAGCCGTCGGCAAGCCGTCGACAATACCACTCGTCAACTCAGCATTGCTGGCCGTCGAGCCATTCATCTTCCAGTTTCCGGCGATCAGAAAATCACGCATGAACCATTCTCGTGTCGGTGTGCCTGAACGGCGCGCAAGGATACCGAGGCGCCCCCGTCAAATCAACGCAGATTTCATCATAAAGCGAGAAAAATCAGGTTGCTGCCTCCGCAACTACCGCGGCCAGCTGTTTTGCCAGCCGCAAGACCTGGTGCTTGTCTTCTCCTTCGACCATTACCCGAATGACCGGTTCCGTACCGGATGCTCGCAATACCACGCGTCCAGCGTCCTTTAGCTCACCCTCAGCCGTGACGATTGCGTCCTGAATTTCGCTCGACGCCGCCGGGTCCAGGCGTTTTTCGGTCCGTACGTTGATCATCTCTTGCGGATATTTCGACATGCCCGCCGCCAGCTCTGACAGCGTCTTGCCACTGCTCTGCATGATAGCCAGGATTTGCAGCGCGGCGACAATACCGTCCCCGGTTGTCGTTTTGTCCAGGCATATCATGTGCCCGGACGTCTCGCCGCCGATAATGCCGCCCGTCTCATGCAAAGCCTCCAGTACATAACGATCCCCGACCTTTGCTCGCCGGAATTCAATACTATTGGCCCGCAATGCGTGCTCAAGGCCAAGATTGCTCATCACAGTCCCAACAATCGGGCCGCGCAGTTTCCCTGCCTTTTTGCGAGCCAGCGCCAGTATGTAGAGAAGTTGATCCCCGTCCAGCACTCCACCAAGCTCATCAATCATGACGACTCGATCACCATCACCATCGAGCGCTATACCCACGTCGGCCTGCAATGCCGGCACGGTGTGCTGCAACAGGCCTGGCTCCATCGAGCCGCAGTTGTCATTGATATTGCGACCATTCGGTGAACAACCGATGGGGATCACCTCAGCGCCAAGCTCACCCAGAATGCGTGGGCCAACCTTATAGCCCGCGCCATTGGCACCATCGAATACGATCTTGATGCCATCAAGAGTGCTCCCCACTGGAAAGGTGGACGCACAAAATTCCTGATAACGAATTCGCGCCGAGTCGATGCGCTTCGCACGACCCAGCTTCGCGGACTCCAGTGTGATAGCCGGTTGATCCAGATAGTGCTCTATCTGTTTTTCAACGGCATCGGTTAGCTTCGCACCGGCACCGTCAAAAAACTTGATGCCATTGTCTTGGAAGAAATTATGGGATGCACTGATTACGACACCAAGATCGGCCTTGAACACCTGATTCAAATAGGCGATTCCTGGTGTTGGCAAGGGACCGAGCAACAACACATCGGCCCCGGCCGCAACAAAGCCAGCTTCCAGTGCCGACTCGAACATATACCCGGACAGCCGCGTGTCTTTGCCAATCAGTACCGTTCCACCCGATGGCACCAGAACGCGTGCTGCCGCACTCGCCAGCCGCAACGCGAAATCTGCTGTCATCGGATCTTTGCCGACTTCCCCTCGCACACCGTCAGTTCCGAAGTATCGCCTATCGCTCATCGCAAACATCCTTGCATATGTTGGTGGAATCATAAGCCAATAGGCTCACGACTGTTTTTCCTGCATCACGGCCCAGGCCACTTTTAGTGCATCCACGGTAGCCGCAACATCGTGACTTCTGACTATTCGTGCACCGCGTTCCACGGCCAAAACAGCGGCCGCCAGCCCGGCGGGCAGTCTGTCCCCGACCGCTTTTCCGGTCAGATATCCAAGTGTGCCTTTGCGCGACAAGCCCACCATTATGGGCCTGCCAAGGTCTTCAAACTGGCGCAATTCGGCCAGTATGACGAGGTTTTGCCGGTGGTTCTTGCCGAAGCCAAAGCCTGGATCGATGATAAGTCGTTCCGGACCAATACCCGCAGCTTCACAAGCAACAATACGCCGGCGCAGAAATTCAAGCACATCGCCAGGCAATGAGTCGTATTGAGGATTGTCCTGCATCGTCGCGGGCGTACCCTGCATGTGCATGACACAGACCGCCGCGCCGGAAGCCGCTGCCGCTGCCAGCGCACCGGGCTGCGTGAGGGCGAACACGTCGTTGATGAGTTCCGCCCCGGCTGCGGTTGCTGCCTCCAGCACCTGCGCATCACCGCTATCGATCGACACGATCGCATCGCACTCCTTGCGGATAATATCGATAACCGGAATCACCCGGTCGAGTTGCTGCTGTGCGGGCACGGCGTTCGCGCCAGGTCGTGTCGATTCACCGCCAATGTCAATGATCGCCGCACCTGCTTCGACCATTGAGAGCGCTACCAGCAAGGCATCGTTTGCCAAAGAATGCTTGCCGCCATCGGAAAAGGAATCCGGAGTGATATTTAATACGCCCATCACTTGCGGCGTGCCCAGATCGAGTGTGCGCGAGCCGAATTTGAAGTGCATGGCGATATCCACAAACTCTTGTAACAACGGCAGTCCGAAGACTGCCGTTATATTCTAGTGCTCGCTAGCCGGCCCACCGATAGGTTTTGGTTCTTCCTTCTTGTCTGCTGTCTTGCCGCCAGTTTTCTTCGGCCGACCCGACTCGCTCCAACCCTCGGGAGGACTCGGTTGCCGGCCCTCCATGATGTCGACGATCTGCGCATGATCGATGGTTTCGTACTTCATCAGCGCCTGGGCCATGTTTTCAAGCTTGTCTTTGTGATCAGCGAGTAAGGCCTTGGCACGATCATAGTTGCGATCGATTATTTTTCGAACCTCGTCATCAATCAGATGTGCCGTCTCATCGGACACCTGTTTGTGCTGTGTTACCGAGCGGCCGAGGAACACTTCGCCCTCGTCTTCGCTGTAGGTCAACGGTCCGAGTTTCTCCGACAAACCCCATTTCGTTACCATGTTACGAGCGATTTCCGTCGCTCTCTCAATGTCGTTTGAGGCGCCGGTCGTTACACCCTCACTGCCCAGGATCATTTCTTCGGCAAGACGGCCGCCGTACAGCGAAGAGATGTTACTTTCAAGCCGTTCTTTGGATATGCTGTATTTGTCTTCTTCCGGCAAAAACAGCGTGACACCAAGCGCTCGGCCGCGCGGAATAATGGTCACTTTGTGTACCGGGTCATGATCCGGAACCAGGTAACCCACGATCGCATGGCCTGCTTCGTGATAAGCCGTGTTGAGCTTCTCTTTCTCACTCATGACCATTGAGCGCCGTTCCGTGCCCATCATGATCTTGTCTTTCGCCCGCTCGAACTGGTCCATCTCTACGACGCGGTTGTTGTCACGTGCTGCGAATAATGCGGCCTCGTTGATAAGATTGGCGAGATCAGCACCGGAAAAGCCCGGCGTACCACGGGCAATAATGGACGGGTCCACATCGTCACTCAGCGGCACTTTGCGCATGTGAACTTTGAGAATCTGCTCACGACCGCGAATGTCGGGCAACGGTACAACGACCTGGCGATCGAAACGCCCTGGCCGCAACAATGCCGGGTCCAGAACGTCAGGTCGGTTGGTCGCAGCAATTACGATGACACCTTCATTGCCTTCGAATCCGTCCATCTCGACCAGCATCTGGTTCAGTGTTTGTTCGCGCTCATCGTGCCCACCGCCGAGACCCGCACCGCGGTGACGACCTACTGCATCGATTTCGTCAATGAAAATGATGCACGGCGCCTGCTTTTTCGCCTGCTCAAACATATCGCGCACTCGAGAGGCGCCAACACCGACAAACATTTCCACAAAATCGGAACCCGAAATCGTGAAAAACGGCACCTTGGCCTCACCCGCGATTGCTTTTCCAAGCAGTGTTTTGCCGGTTCCCGGCGGTCCGATCATCAATATGCCCCTGGGGATCTTGCCGCCAAGGCGCTGATATTTGCTGGGGTCGCGAAGGAAATCTACAATCTCGGACACTTCCTCCTTCGCCTCTTCAATGCCGGCGACATCCGCAAAGGTCACGTTGATCTGGTCTTCGCCCAGCAATCTCGCCTTGCTCTTGCCGAAGGACATCGCGCCTCGACCGCCGCCGCCACCTTGCATCTGCCGCATGAAATAAATCCACACACCAATTAACAGCAATATCGGGAACGAACTGATCAACAGCTGACCGATCAGGCTCTGAGATTCGGGCTCCTGGCCGGTGAAGTGAACACCATTATCTTCAAGCACACCGATCAACGTGTTGTTGTCGGTTTCAGGGCTTATGGTGTAATAGGCTAACGGCGCACGATCACCATAATTGATGCGATCGCCCTGAAATTCGACCCGCTGCACCCGGCCCGAACGCACTTGCTGCAGGAAGGCTGAATAGTCCTGTTTTTCGGGCGGAGGGCCACTGACGCCGTTGAGCCCCTCCACGACAGACAGCAGGACAACGATAATTACGATAAAAACCAGTATGTTCTTGGTCAGGTCGTTCACAATATTTTTTGCTCCAGCAACAGCCTTGGATCATCCCCGGCTCTTGTCTACGTGGCAAGCCATATTTGCCACAGTTTAGACTGTGTCTAATCATATAGACATTACTACAGTCGATAGTTTCTCGCTACCAGATAGACCTCACTACTGCCCGGTCTCGATGCCTTGGGCTTCATGACACGAACACGTCCAAATGATTGTTTTGCCAGAAGAATAAATGCATCTGCACCTTCACCCTGAAACAACTTGCACACGAAGTCGCCATTTTTTCGCAGCACCTGGGTCGCAAGATCCAGCGCCAGTTCAGCCAGGTACATTGATCGTGGCTGATCCACCGCCTTGGTGCCGCTAATATTGGGTGCCAAATCACTCATTACAAGGTCAGCGCGCGATTCGCCCAGCCTGGAGAGCAATTCGGTCAGGATCGTCTCCTCGGTGAAATCACCCTGCAAAAACTCCACGGAAGGCAGGGTATCCATCGGCAAAAGATCCACAGCGATAATGCGTACCCGATTGCGTAGTTTTTCCGTTACATATTGACTCCAGCTGCCCGGTGCCGAACCCAGATCGATACAGGTCATGTCAGGCCGCAGAATTTTCTCTTTAGCATCGATTTGCTCCAGCTTGTAGACGGCACGGGAGCGCCAGCCGTCCTTCCGCGCTTGCAGCACATAAGGGTCACGTTCCTGCCGGTCACGCCACGAACCGCCGCTGCGTCGAGGGCCACTCATCGTCGCCTGCCCGGGACTTCAGCACCAACCGCTGCCCGCGTGGGACTGTTACAATCTGTTCGCATGACACTCAAAGAAACCCAGAAAAAATTCTTGCGCGGCCTCGGCCATCAACTGAAACCTGTGCTCACTGTTGGCGATGCAGGTCTGTCCGACTCTGTGATGCTCGAATTCGAATCAACCATTGCACATCACGAGTTAATCAAAGTTCGTATCCGCAGCGGAGATCGCAACGAACGTGACGCGTTGATCGAGGATCTTTGCAAGCGAGGTACTGCAAATTTGGTTACGCGCATCGGCAACATCGCACTGGTCTACCGCAAGAATGAGGATCAGCCGAAAATCCCGTTGCCGTTATAGGCCAGGCACCGTGGTCATTCGTAGCGAACCTGGATGACCTCGTATTCGCGTTCCCCACCCGGCGCCGAAAAACTTATCTCGTCCCCTGCGCTTTTGCCGATCAACGCTCTGGCGATCGGTGAGCTATAGGAGATCAATCCTGTTTTGATATCCGATTCGTCTTCGCCCACGATCTTGTACTCGATCTCTTTGTTGGCCGGTACATCCAGCAATTGGATCGTGCAACCAAATACGATCCTGCCTTTCGCATCGATCGTCGTAACATCGATTTCCTGAATGTTGGAAAGTTTGGCTTCGATCTCCTTAATCCGACCCTCGATAAAGCCCTGCTGCTCTTTCGCCGCGTGATATTCGGCATTCTCTTTCAGGTCACCGTGCGCCCGCGCTTCGGCGATCGCTTGAATTACCTGCGGTCGATCGGTCGACTTCAAGCGTTTTAATTCATCGCGCAAAAGGCCTGCGCCTCTTACGGTCATGGGGACTTTATTCACGTGGCTACCTCTTTGTGCAAATCCTGAAGTCGATTAACTTCTATATTATCAATGTGTTCCAATGCAGTACAGGTCGCAATCGCAGCACCCAGTGTCGTGTAATAAGTCACATATCTGCGTACCGCCTCGGCACGTATCGGCAGCGATTCCTGGATGGCCTGTTTGCCCTCAGTGGTGTTCACAATCAGTGCAATTTCGTCATTCTTGATCATATCCACAATGTGCGGTCTGCCTTCCCGAACCTTGTTTGCCCGACGACAGCTAACGCCTGCGGCGGCGAGTTTTTCAGCCGTACCGTGTGTAGCAACAATATCAAAGCCTCGCTCAACCAGGATTCGGGCCAGCTCCACGGCGCCATCTTTGTCGCTGTCGCGGACACTGATCAGGGCCGTTCCTTTTCGTGGCAAGACGACCCCCGATGCGAGCTGCGCTTTTGCGTATGCCTCGCCAAACGATCGGCCGATGCCCATGACCTCCCCCGTCGACTTCATTTCGGGGCCCAGAATTGGATCAGCACCAGCGAATTTGTTAAACGGAAAAACGGATTCCTTCACCGAATAATACGGCGGTATCCGTTGATTGACGAAGCCCTGTTGCGCCAGTGTCTCTCCGACCATAACACGAGCCGCAATTTTGGCCAGCGGCATCCCGATTGCCTTGGAAACAAATGGTATCGTGCGTGATGCCCTCGGATTGACCTCCAATAAATAGATTACGTTACTCTGAATCGCAAACTGCGTATTCATAAGCCCAATAACATTGAGCCCCTTGGCCAGACTTTGTACTTGTTCAATGAGCTCTTTCTGAATCTCCTCGGAGAGACTGACGGGAGGCAGCGAACAGCCCGAATCACCCGAATGCACACCGGCCTGCTCAATGTGTTCCATAATGCCGCCGACAAGCACTCGTTCACCGTCGCAAACAATGTCGACATCCACCTCGGTCGCAAGGTCCAGGAATCGGTCCAGCAGAACCGGGCTGTCATTTGATACATCAATGGCAGCATCCATGTAGATGGCCAGGTCTTCGTCGCTGTGAACAACCTCCATGGCACGACCACCCAGAACATAGGATGGCCTTACAATCAGTGGGTAGCCGACGGAAGACCCAAGCGCCAAAGCCTCTTCCTGGTTCCGTGCCGTGCGATTCGGCGGCTGCTTCAGCTGCAGTTGCTCCACCAGCTTCTGAAATCGCTCACGGTCTTCTGCCAGATCGATCGAATCCGGTGAGGTGCCAATAATGGGTGCACCGGCGGCCTCAAGCGCACGCGCGAGTTTCAAGGGCGTCTGGCCGCCGTACTGAACAATGACTCCCTTTGGCTGCTCGATATCGATGACCTCCATGACGTCTTCGAACGTCAGCGATTCGAAATACAGTCGATCCGAGGTGTCGAAATCGGTGGATACGGTCTCCGGGTTGCAATTGACCATGATCGTTTCATAGCCCGCTTCCTGCAGCGCCAGAGAGGCGTGCACACAGCAGTAGTCAAATTCGATTCCCTGGCCGATTCGATTCGGGCCGCCGCCCAGAATCATTATTTTGTCTTTATCGCTGGGCTCGGCTTCACATTCCTCTTCATAGGTCGAATAGAGATAGGCGGTCCGCGTAGGAAATTCCGCCGCACAGGTATCCACTCGTTTGAAAACAGGTCGCAGCTTTTGCTGCAGACGATGCCGGCGGATGATCTGCTCATCTTTCTGCAGCAACCTGCCTATGCGAGCATCCGAAAAACCTTTGCGCTTGAGTCGTCTGAACGTTTCTTTGTCCAGGCCCTCAAAACCCGCACGAACAAGTGCTTTTTCCTCAGCGACAAGATCGCCGATTTGTGCCAGAAACCACGGATCGATTCCTGTAAGGGCAGAGACATCTTTCTCGCTGAAACCATGCCGCAAGGCATCCGCGGCATACCACAGGCGATCCGGTCCGGGCAGGCGCAATTCCTGGCGCAGTGCCTGCTTGTCAGACTCGGTGGCCAACGGTTCGATGATTTCATCCAGGCCGGTAACTCCTGTTTCCAGGCCCCGTAGCGCTTTTTGTAACGATTCCTGAAATGTTCGCCCTATGGCCATCACTTCACCGACCGATTTCATTTGCGTCGTCAGGCGATCGTTTGCCCCTGGAAATTTCTCGAAGGTGAAGCGCGGTATTTTGGTGACCACATAGTCGATAGTGGGCTCAAACGATGCCGGCGTAGCACCGCCAGTAATTTCATTTTTTAACTCGTCGAGCGTATAGCCGATGGCAAGTTTCGCGGCAATCTTGGCGATCGGGAAGCCAGTCGCTTTGGAGGCCAGGGCAGACGAACGCGAGACGCGCGGGTTCATCTCAATGATGAGAAGTCGGCCATCTTCCGGATTCAAGGCAAACTGTACATTCGAGCCCCCGGTTTCGACGCCAATTTTTCGCAAGACATCGATCGACGCATTACGCATGCGCTGATATTCCTTGTCCGTCAATGTTTGTGCCGGGGCCACGGTAATGGAATCGCCGGTGTGCACACCCATGGCGTCCAGGTTTTCGATCGAACAAATAATGATGCAGTTATCGTTCCTGTCGCGA
>CAYUOY010000150.1:0-9699 GCA_964446495.1 uncultured Woeseiaceae bacterium
TGTCAGCCTCCGGGACAAGTGCTGCAAGTCGCTCGCCAATGCGGCCGATGTCCTCGACACGATTGTGTATGAAGTACACCTGACCGCCACGTTTGATCTCACGCAGGCAGGCTTCCCGAATCGTGCCGTCACTCCACTGGCTGACAAAAGTTTTGACGGCGAGGCGGTCCATTGGCGGCGTGGTGATGAGCGACATTTCACGAATGCCACCAAAAGCCATATTAAGTGTGCGTGGAATGGGCGTTGCGGTGAGCGTCAATACGTCGATGGCACTCTTGAGCGATTTGATCGCTTCTTTGTGGCGAACGCCGAAGCGGTGTTCCTCATCAATGATGACCAACCCGACATCGCGAAATTCCTTGACGTGTTGCAGCAAGCGGTGGGTACCGATGACCACATCAACCGTTCCGCGCCGCATCTGGTCGACGACGTCGAGGGTTTCCTTGCGCGAACGGAAACGTGAAATGACCTCGATGTTGACGGGCCAGTCGGCGAACCGATCCTGAAAGGTTTGACCATGCTGCTGTGCGAGCAATGTCGTCGGCACCAGTATTGCTACCTGCTTGCCGCCCTGAACGGCAGCGAACGTCGCCCGCAGGGCTACCTCGGTCTTACCAAAGCCAACATCGCCGCAGACCAGTCGATCCATCGGTTTGTCGGATGCGAGGTCTTTCAGGACTTCATCTATCGTGCGTGCCTGGTCTTCAGTTGTTTCGAAGGGGAAACCGTTTTCAAACGCACGGTAATCGGCCTCCGGCCAGCGAAACCGATGTCCACGTCTGGCGGCGCGTCTGGCGTAAACATCGAGCAGCTCAGCGGCCACGTCGCGAATTTTCTCGATCGCGCGGCGTTTTGCTTTTGCCCACTGGTCACTGCCGAGTCGGTGCAATGGCGCATTTTCCGGCGAAGCACCGGTGTAACGCGAAATCAGATCCAATGCATGCACCGGAACGTACAGACTCGCTTCATCGGCGTATTGCAGATGCAGGAATTCGCCACTGGTACCGCCCGCATCCAGCGTGATCAGCCCGAGGTAGCGCCCGACGCCGTACTCCTCGTGTACAACAGGTGACCCGGCCTGCAGATCGTTCAGTTGCCGAATGATGGATTCCGGATCCCGCTCCGCACGGCGTCGCCGGTTACGCTGTTGCGGCTTGCTGCCAAACAGCTGGTGCTCGGAAATGATAGCCAGCCTGGCTTCTGGCAGCAGCACACCGTCTTCGATCGGTGCAACCGCGACGCCGATAGCGTGTGTGGAGCTGAGAAAATCCTGCCAGCACTCAATCCGCTCGATGTCGAGCCCATGGCCGCGCAGAAAATCGAGTACGCTTTCGCGACGACCGGGTGAGTCAGCAGTGAACAGCACTCTGCCATCAAATTCATCGAGGAACCTGACCAGAGCGGCGGAGGCCTCTTCGTACCGACTTTCTATTTTGACGGCGGGCGGCACACGGGTGGTGGCATTCCAGACGTCGGGCGCTTCGGCCAGGGTATGCGGGCTGTAGGAAATACATCGAAAACCGGTCAGTTCGCGTTCGAGTTGCTGCGGCTCAACGAAACTCTCAGTCGGCCTTAGCAACGGCCTTTCCACGTCGTGCTGCAGACTGTCGTAGCGTTCTTCCACGCCCGTCCAGGCCTCGTTGAGGAGGTCTGGCAGGTCCGCCGGCGCCAACAGCAATGCATTACCCGGGCAGTAGTCGAGGAACGTAGCGGTCTCGTCGAAGAACAATGGCAGGTAATACTCGATGCCCCCGTGCGCTATGCCGTTGGAGACATCATTGTAGACGCGTGATTTCGTCGCTTGTCCCTCGAACCGCTCGCGGTAGCGGCGTCGAAACATTCGGATGTCTTCTTCATCCAGTGGAATCTCGCGCGCGGGCAGGATATCGAGCCGATCGATGACATCACCGGATATTTGCGACTCCGGATCGAAAAAACGTAGTGACTCGATCTCATCATCGAAAAAGTCGATGCGAATGGGCTCGTCCACACCCATCGGAAACACATCCAGTAGCGCACCGCGTACCGCAAACTCACCATGCTCTCCAACCAGCGGCACACGCAGATAGCCGGCGGCCGACAATGAGTCGACGAACTGTTCGCGATCCAGCGTCTGGCCATTGCGGAGACTGAGCGATCGTGCCGCAATGTAGTCGCGTGGCGGCATGCGCTGCAGCAGCGTTGCTGCGGATGTGACGATGATGCCACGCTCCAGTGTGGGCAATGTACTCAATACCGAGAGGCGCTGCGAGACGATATCCTGGTGCGGCGAAAAGCTGTCGTAGGGGAGTGTTTCCCACTCGGCGAAGTGGAAAATGGCGCTGTCGTCATTCGCAAAATAGCGAATTTCAGCTTCGAGCCGATCTGCCTGTCTTGGTTCTGAAGCGAGCACGATCACGGGCAATTCCCGCGTGCGCCATAAATCGACGGCAGCTAAAGCCGTACTGGCACCGATCAGGCGTCCAATGGAGCTAATGGTCCCGGGACGGGACGGCGGGATGAGCAGGGGTGCGCGAGTCACAGGATTTGCCGGCGAAAATTCGACCGGCGATTATCGCATATTATTTTCGTACCGTGGCAATGCCCCGGCAAAACTCCTGGCGCGTATGGCTAAAGGAGTTTCAGCGTTTGGTGACGGCGTGAATAACCCGGTCGTATTCGAAAAAGACCACAAATCCAGCGTAGTCCCAGCGTGCAATGGGGGGTTCGCCCACGGCGGACTGTCGTGATTCCGGGCTGCCATAGGTGGCCTCGACGCTGTCCTGGGTCATGCCCCGCGTTGGCTTGCCCGCCTGCTCAAAGCGAGCCGCGTTTTCCGAGTCACCCATTTGCAGCGTTTCCGCGAGGGTGACGTTTGCGAATGTTGCGGCAACGGCAATCAGGGTGAACGCTTTAATTTTCGACATCTGAGTAACTCCACTTTTTCACCGGGCGACTATAGCATCCGCCAGCAGGCCAGAAACAATTGGTATCAGAACGGTTTTTACACGCGGATGGCCGTGGTCTCACGGACATGGGTCTCAATCTGGCGGTTTTTCCGTCCCGTTCGGCTCGCTACTGTTTGCCACCGGTGCTAACGGGGTGTCAAATGTGACCGATGTCACACTTTTCGTCCCTGACCTGGCCGCTGGTCGCCTCGGGCAATCTCGCCCGGGCAGGGCAGTAACGGCGTCGAATATGGTTTAATGCGCCGGATGATCAAAGCCGTTGAATTATTTGTCGGGTTGCGCTATCTGCGCGCCAAACGTCGCACCCGTTTCGTTTCCTTTATTACCGGTATTTCATTGGCCGGTATTGCGCTGGGTGTTGCGGCATTGATCGTGATTCTCTCGGTGATGAACGGCTTTGAAGGCGAGTTGCGCAGTCGCTTGTTGAGCATGACGGCCCACGGCTATGTCACGGGAGCGGACGGTACCGTCTCCGACTGGCGCTCGCTGCGTGAAGTCGTGCTGGCGGAAGAGGGCGTGATCGCCGCGTCACCGTATGTAACGATCGAGGGCATGGTGCGGACCGGACAAGGTCTTCGCGGCGTGTTGGTGAATGGAGTCTTGCCGGAGCTCGAGCAGACGGTGTCCGGAGGCACCATCAATTTTGTTGCTGGTGAACTCGACGTACTCGTGCCTGGAACGAACAGTATTGTCCTGGGCCGACTCCTGGCGCTGGACCTGAATGTCCGCCTGGGAGATGGCGTGGTTTTGTTGATGCCGAGGCCCACAGGCAATGGCGGTCTGGAGCCGGTACTGGAACGTTTTGTGGTGCGGGGTGTATTTGAGGCCGGCGTTCAGGACCACGACTCAACTCTGGCGCTCGTGCCTATCGATGCCGCCGCGCGCATGATGTCATTCAACGATGAGGTGTCGGCGGTACGATTTCTGGCGGCCGATGTCATGGATGCTCCCGTCATTGGCCGGGCATTACAGAAAAAACTGGGTAAGGATTTTCGCAGCAGCGACTGGACTATCGAGAATGCCAGTTATTTTCGCGCGATTCGCCTGGAGAAAATGATGATGTCGTTGCTGCTGTCACTGATTATCGGCGTCGCGGCGTTCAACATCGTTGCCAGCCTCGTCATGGTGGTCACGGACAAGACTGGTGACATTGCCATATTGCGCACCCTGGGCATGGGGCCGGGTGGCGTGGTGCGGGTGTTCTTCGTACAGGGCGCCATCATCGGTTGGCTGGGCGTACTAATCGGCGTCGTTGCCGGCGTCGTGCTGGCGATCAACGTGCCGGTGCTGGTGCCGGCACTTGAACAGTTCTTTGGTTTTCAAATCATGCCCGGCGATGTGTATTACGTGACCCGCATCCCGTCGATTGTGGAAGTGGAAGACGTCACCATCATTGCCGTTGCTGCATTTATTCTGACCTCACTGGCCACCTTGTATCCGGCACGCCGGGCAGCGCTGGTGGATCCGGCCAGCGCGTTGCGCTACGAGTAACGTCATGTTCAGTAGCTACGAATTCTGGGTGGGAAGACGATATGTTCGGGCGCGGAGCGGCAACCAGTTTGTCTCCCTTATTTCTGCCATTTCCATGCTGGGGATCGCCATTGCCGTCGCCGTGCTCATCATCGTCCTGTCCGTCGTGAACGGCTTCGAACGGGAGCTCAAGGACCGATTACTGGCCATGTCGGCGCATGCCACGATCGAAAGCCCGGAGGGTGCCTTGAGCGACTGGTCGACACATATGGACGCAGCGTCCGCCAACGCGCGCGTTAGCGCCGCCGCACCGTATGTCGATGGTCAGGGATTGCTGGTCCTGGGAAAACGTCTGAGTGGCGCCGAACTGCGTGGCATCGATCCCGATCTTGAGGAACGGGTTTCCGGCCTGGTTGACGTGGTGACTGAAGGTGATATTCAAACCTTGCAGGCAGGTAAATTCAATATCGTCCTTGGCATCGAACTGGCCAAAGAACTTCGTGCCAACATTGGCGATAAGGTCACGGTGACGCTGGCGGAGGGTATCGTGACACCGGCCGGCATCATCCCACGCACCAAACGATTTACCGTGAGCGGAATTTACCGGGTTGGAATGTATGAGTTCGATCGCCGGCTGGCCTTTATCAACATCGGTGATTCGCAACGCCTGTTTCGCCTCGGTGATCGCGTCAGCGGCATTCGACTCGCCGTGACCGAAATATTCAGCGCCTCTGAAATTGTCAGAGAGGTTGCGCTCGAGGCCGGCGGCGGGGTTCTGGTGAGTGACTGGACGCGCCGCCATGTGAACTTTTTTCGCTCGATTCAAATCACCAAATCGATTTTGTTCGTAATCCTGTTATTGGTGGTCGCCGTTGCGGCATTCAATATCGTATCGACCCTGGTCATGGTCGTTAAAGACAAACAATCGGACATTGCCATCATGAGAACAGTGGGCGCGAAACCCTCGAGCATCATGCGAATTTTTATTACGCAAGGCAGTATTATTGGCATCATAGGTACCTTGCTGGGACTCATCCTCGGAGTTGGTTTTACATTGAATCTCGAAATGATTGTTGGCGCTGTAGAGACGGCCTTCGGCTTCAAGCTGCTGGCGGCCGATGTGTACTTCATCAGTGACTTGCCAGCGGAGCTGCGCCTGGAAGATGTTGTGACGATATGTGTGATAGCGATGCTGCTGGCGTGCGTGTCTACCTTGTATCCGGCCTGGCGTGGATCGCGATTGATGCCCGCGGAGGCATTGCGATATGAGTGAATCGGCGCGACACAGCGATGGCGAAGGTTCTGTACTGGTATGCCGAAAAGTAGTGCGACAATTTGCCGAAGGCAAGTCAATGCTGGAAGTCCTGTCCGGCGTCGATCTGGAGGTCCGGCCAGCAGAGCGCCTCGCCATAATCGGCGCGTCGGGATGCGGAAAAACCACGCTGTTGCAAATCATGGGCGGACTCGACGAACCGACGACGGGGGAGGTCATCGTGGGTGGACATTCGATGGCCCATACCAGCGAAGTAAAAAAAGGTGATCTGCGCAATCGTTACATTGGTTTCGTCTACCAGTTTCATCACTTGTTGCGCGAATTTACGGCTGAAGAGAATGTCGCCATGCCACTGCTTATTCGCGGTGTTGCCAAACCGGTAGCACTTGAAAAAGCCGGCCACTTACTCGATCGCGTGGGCCTGGGCCAGAGACTGACGCACAAGCCGGGTGAACTCTCGGGTGGTGAGCGCCAGCGGGCCGCGGTGGCCCGAGCGTTGATCACGGAGCCCGGCCTGGTGCTGGCGGATGAGCCTACCGGAAATCTCGATGCGGGCAACGGTGAGCATGTCCTGCAATTGATGCTGGAATTGAATCGTGAACTGAAGACGAGCCTTGTCATAGTGACTCACGATCGCTCAATTGCGGCGCGCATGGATCGTGTCCTGACGTTGGTGGATGGGAAGTTGCAAGCTGGAGGTAGTTAAATCCGGCTGTGTGTATCAGAGATTCCCTGACTCGTTCGCATGGATAGCGAGATGACTTATCAGGCGCATGTAGCCATCGACAATATCCACCTGGACGGCCATTGAACCGAGCTCGCTACCCATTAAAAGTGGACCCGACCCCATTATCGTACTCAGGTTGGGAGCAGCAATGGATTATCCGGGGAATTGCGCAACAGCAGATGACCGCACAGTGAAACGATTGGGCCGCAGACCGCCAATGTTGCTATCATCGGACGCGGATACGGGGGGCAAGACTATGGAAAAGCTGTCAGGCGGACATTATGTACCGACATGCCATGTCGCGACATTGACGGCGGACGCATCAACATGCCGGTCATTCGCATCAACCGGACGCCCCTCTTGAGTTTTTTTGCTGAACTGAAACGCCGCAATGTATTTCGAGTCGGCATAGCCTATGCCATCGCAACCTGGGCCCTGCTGCAGGTCGTGGACGTCATCACACCTATCCTGGACCTGCCGGAGTGGGCGCCAAAACTTTTTTTCGTTTTTCTGGCGATCGGCTTTGTGCCTGCCCTGATATTTGCATGGGCCTTCGAATTGACGCCCGAGGGGCTGAAAAAAGAGAAAGACGTTGATCGCACCGATTCAATAACGAATGTCACCGGGCGCAAGCTGGACTATGCGATCATTGCCGTGCTGGTGGTCGCCGTCGGCTTGTTGCTCATGGATCGTTTTACCGATGATGCGGAAACGGCGGGTGTAGCCTCATCCGTCACCAAGTCGATCGCCGTGCTGCCCTTTGTCAATATGAGTTCGGACCCCGAGCAGGACTTCTTCTCCGATGGCATTACGGAAGAAATCCTCAATGCACTGGCGTCGGTCAAAGAATTGAAAGTTGCCGGCCGCACCTCATCGTTTGCGTTCAAGGGACAAAATGACGACCTCCGCAAGATTGGCGATACGCTGGGTGTCGAACACATTCTTGAAGGTTCGGTACGCAAGGCTGGCACGACGGTGCGCATTACTGCGCAGCTCATCCAGGTCGAGGACGGTTTTCACCTGTGGTCTGAGACCTACGACCGGCAGCTCACCGATGTTTTCGCCGTTCAGGATGAAATCGCAACCGAGATTCTAAGGCAGCTTAAGGCACAACTGCTCGATGAGAAGCTCGGAGACCTGGTAAGCCAGCGCACGGAACCGGAAGTCTACGAGCTCTATTTGTTGGCCAAACAACGGCTGTATAGTCGCACGCGGCCAACCATAGAATCCGCAGTCGAGTTACTTGATAAAGCAATCGCGAAAGACCCCCGGTATGCCCCGGCTTATGCGCAACGCGCCATCGCGACGCTGCTGCTTTCGGACCGAAGTTACGGCACGATTTTGCAAGCAGACGCAGTAGCGCAATCGAAGCCCTTTATCGATCGGGCATTGGAACTGAATTCAGAACTTGCTGAGGGTTGGGCCAGCCTTGGGCTGTACCACAACAGCCGGACATCGGAGCATGAGCAAGCGATCGACGCACTGACTAAAGCATTGTCGATCAATCCTAACTTGATTGATGCAAGTAACTGGTTGCAACTTGCCCTGGCCAGTTCAGGCCAGCCGCTTGCGGCCATGCGTATTCTGGAGGATATGGCGGAAAGAGACCCGTTGTATCGACCCGCATTCGGCAACGCCGTTACGGCGTTCAATACCTTCGGTCACGGAGACCAGGCTCGCGTGTTGATCGACCGGTTTCGCAGTTACGATCCGAATAATCCCCAGGTCCTGCGTGCGGAAGCTCTCACGGAGTTTTTCAGTGGCAATTCGGCACACGGACTGCGTCTGGCAGCGAAAGCGTACGAGCTCGCGCCAACGGATGCCGTTATGCACTTCACGTTCACCATTGGGCTGCTGCAAACGCACCAACCCGAACGAATTGTGGAAGAAGGGATTGATTTCGTCAGGGTGAATGCGCTGGATTTTCTCGGCCGCCGCGATGAGGCGTTCGAATTGGCTTACAAACTGGCACGGGAAGGGTCCGTCGGCAACTTGTTCGGCATGCTGAACCGGGCCGATCGTAGCCAGGAGCTGGTCGACTATCTCGAAGAGCGTTGGGCCGGCCTGGATGAATTCGCGGCTGATCACCCGCACGATGATTACGGCTACGGCCTCATGACGGATATCGCGTTCGCGTACTCCCGCACCGGCAATACCGAAAAGTTTGAAGAGGCTTTGTTGCTCGTTGACAGTGCAATGTCGACACTGGCGTCTCAGGGTATCGATAACATGGTAAATTCTGCGGAGAATGCAGTCTATCTGGCGCTCGCTGGACGCGAAGAAGATGCGATTTCTCAGTTGGAAAAAGCGGTGGAACACGGATTGCGTGGCAACCCTGCCCTCGACTGGTCACAACCCATATTTGCATCGATGGCGGACAACCCGCGCTTCATCGCGTTGCGAACGCTTATTGCCGACAAGGTTAACGAGCAACGTGCGATTCTCGGCCTCGATCCAATCGACCGCATGGTCTCTCTGTAGCGACAGACAGGTCCCGAAATTCCATTGCCACACACACCCTCCGCGGAAACACTCTTTTAGGCAACCATCGATTTTTCGGATCCAATTCCATAAATCTCACCTGTTGATTGTCGTCAAGCTCCTGCTCCTGGGCTCGTGTCTATTCATTCGGCGTCGCCGGCAGACCTTATGATTGTTTCGGATACGATCATCGGAGTGACAAAATCCGCGCAAAAGCACACTTTCGATATAGACTTCCGCGTCGTCCTTCATGGGACGAGAGCTCCTGTCGACAACAGTCGACCGACATTCTTGCCTTATAGGACAGCAGTCGCACCGTGTCTCTGCGTCGAGGTTCTTCGAAAGTGTCAAACAGCATGAACTTCGTTTTTTAACGTCACCCCAAGCCCCAGAACCGTGCGATTTGCGTAAGCGAAATATCCGCTGACCTGATTAACTTCAAGAATTTCACCATCGTTGGCACCGCTATTCCGTAGCGCCTGAATTGCCTCAGCGTTGATCAATTGTGGCGTCAGCGTGACCTGTTTGGCGTAGTTCAGGAGCGCCACCATCTTGTGATCAAAAACATCATCAAGGCGGTCTGTAGCAATCGCGTCAGTAATGGCGATCCATGCTTTCTCGCTACCATCAAAGGCCAATTCACCAAAATGACTGTGATGATCGATGCAGTAGTTGCAGCCATTCAGGGAACTCACGTATACGCCGACCGCCTCGAGAAACCAAAGCGGCAATTGATTGGCCGAATCCCCACGTCATTCCCGCATGCTCTTAGCGGGAATCTCTAATTTAATCCACTGAAT
>CAYUOY010000151.1:0-9672 GCA_964446495.1 uncultured Woeseiaceae bacterium
ACAAACTCGGCCTGCGATGGGTAGCGCGAACATGGTGGCAAGAATGGCGCCATGTTCGCGCTACCCATCGCAGACAAACTCGGCCTGCGTAGCCGGGAAGAAAATATTACCAAGTCGCTGGTTATCGATGCATTGCTGGGCATCCAGGGCGGACAAAATCCAAGGGTGATCGAAAGCATGCTCGAAACCTATTTACCCAAGTCCAAGCGGCAACATGAAGATATCGAGGAATAAGATGGCCGTATCGGGAGCAACGCATGTCTGACGGAGCGCCGGAAGCACCAGCAGAACGCGGCATTCCCGCGTGGGTAATGACTTTTGCGGATCTCATGACATTGCTGATGTGCTTTTTCGTACTACTACTCGCATTCTCCGAAATGGACGCCGCCAAATTCAAACAGCTGTCGGGTTCAATGAAGGATGCTTTCGGCGTGCAGGCGGAAGTCGAAGTGCGAACAATCCCCAAAGGCACCAGTATTATCGCCCAGGAATTCAGTCCCGGGAAACCGGAACCGACAGCACTCAATGTCGTCAAGCAATTTACGATCGACTCGAATCAGAACTCCCTGGATGCGATGAACAGGGACAAGCGCGACTTGAAAGACACTGAAGAACACGCACGTAAAATTCGCGCTGCCCTACGCGATGAAATCGGTCGGGGTGATGTCTCGATCGAGACCGAAGGCAAGAAAGTGATCATACATATTCTCGAAAATGCCTCCTTCTTTTCCGGTCAAGCGTATGTTCGACAGGAGTTTCTACCGGTGCTGCAAAAAATAGCCAGCCTGATTGACGAGAACAGCGGCGCCGTCCGGGTCTCGGGGCACACAGACAATGTTCCGATTTCGAATGAGCGGTTTCGTTCGAACTGGGAGCTCTCTACGTCCCGTGCTGTGTCAGTCGCACACGAATTGCTAAAGACCGCCACTCTCCGCGATGATCGGTTCGTGGTCACCGGTCATGCCGATACGCGACCCGTCGCCGACAATCTTACGGTCGAGAATCGAGCCAAGAATCGCCGTGTCGATATCAGCATCATTCGTGGCGATGGTCTGGACAGCGAACAGAAACTAAGCATTGGTGAGAGTCTGATGAGCTCCCGAATAACAGAGGACCCGGTACAATGATTAATAGCAGCCCGAATGACAACGGGGCCGACAACCGACGTTCATTTCGTGTTGAGGAAACGGTATATCTGAAATACGAGATCATTAGCGATCGGGAGTTTCATGAGGGCCTGGACCGGCGCAAATTACGTTTGGGCGTTAGCGATGGGCTCCGCTCAATCATTCTTGATCTCGACACGCGCCTTGACCAACAATTGTATCGACTGCGAGCCGAAGGCGATCCCATTGGAGAGTGCCTCGCGACGCTGAATGAAAAAGTCAACGCGGTGATTCAGCAGTTGCCGGAAATGCGGGAGTCCCAGTCCGCGCTGGCGCGTTCCAAACCTCTGACATGTGCCGTTGGCGCTGACGGCATGGCTTTTTCGGCGGAGAAGAACTACGAAGTTGGAACCAAATTGGCGCTGCGGTTCCTGCTTGAGTCAGACAATCGATACATAGAAACATTTTCTCAGGTCGTGCGGCAAACTGAACCGCCCGGCGACATTGACGTTGAACGACCGTTCGGCATTGCCGTCGAGTTTCAGGGAATGAAATCGGGCCAAAAGGAAATTTTGATTCAACACCTGTTCGAGCGGGAATCGGAGACTTTGCGCATGCGCCGACTCAATCTTGATGCCATGCAGTAGAAACAGAATGTGTGATCGGATCAGTTTCACCAAATCGCGCCGCTAGCCCGGTGACGATTCAAGCCGCCGCCGACAGCGACTGTTGCACTGATTGCAGCTTTTCTTCATAGGCACTCACAATGCCTGGCATCGTCTCATCGACAACGCCGAGTTTCACGCAAGACGGTATTTCCGCGAAAACCGGTGGCTCTGCATCGCTCGCATCCAGTAGCAGTCGTGCGACATACACAACGTCAGCAAGCTCCGGTGCAGCGTGCGTCAGTTCCACCAGGTACTCTTCTGCATCCACCGACTCACACACATCGGCCGGAAAATTCCACACCTCAACGATGCTCTTGCCGATCTGAGAATGCCACTCCTCCAATACGTTGTTCAGTGACGCCGAATCACCGAGGAACGTCGGAAACTCCTTCGCCTTGGTCAGGATGTATAACTTTCCCACCTCGTGAAACAGCCCACACAGAAATGCCGTTTCCGCGTTCACATCGTCGTGCCGTTCCGCGAGCACAAAACACATCGCCGATATTTTCATACTGCGGGTCCAGATGCGGCGCAGCTGTGGTGCGATTTCCTTGTGCTTCTCACCGAGAAACATCTGCTTGATGGCCAGCGAAACCGCTGTGTTTCTGACTAGTTCGAATCCCAGTCGGGAAATGGCCGCCTCAAGCGAGTCGATGCGTTCCCCGCTCTGATTGTGGTAGGCCGAATTTGCGAAAACAAACAGCCGCGACACCAGCACCGGATCGACCCGGACCAGACGGCCAACCTGCTCGAAATCACAATGATCCTGCTGTAGCAGATTCCGAATTCGAATCACAACATCAGGCAAGGAAGGCAGGCTGATTGCATCGGCGGCCAATTCACGCGCAAGCAGGCTAATGAAGCGAAATCTTTCGTCGTCTGGCATTCCGTTTCTCCTAGGCGACGGCCGCAACAGTCGCCGCATCAGCGCGCCGACCGTGAAGCCTCTGCATGAGGCGGGCTTCGCCAATATTGAGACCGCATTTTTTGGTTAAATCGTCAATGCTCGCCCCGTGCCTGGCCATGCGTACCGCATGTTCGAGCGGCAGTCTTTCGGCACTGACTTCCTGCCGGGGACGTTCCTTGTTGCAGAGGCTGGCTACGATCTTTTGCAGCACCGCGATCTCGTGCGCCAGCAGCCTGTCCTGTTTGAGTGGTGCGGGAGCAGTCGTCTGCATGGCAGCGCCAGTCGGGCTTTCCCAGAACGATCTGGACTCACGCATCATGCGCTGAAAGCGCAGGACCGCCAGCGCGGCGGCCGCGACCAGGCAGGCATTGGCAATGAGCAAAGCATAAAGTGAATAAGTGGTATCAATCATCATACGTACTCGTCAATTTTCCGTTTACTATCATCATCGTCGTCGTCCGTCACATCCCTGTCGGGCGTCGGTCTGTCGGTCTTGCGTTTATCCGACTTGCGGTCCCTGTTGGCAGGTTGCACCGGTTTTACCGGGTACGTAGGCGTCACTATTTTGATGCCGGATATCAAGTCAGACACGACGGATTCTCCTTCATGATCTGTCCACGTTCGCCCTTACGCGGATAAGTGCCTGCCCGTGAATCTGACAGATCCGTGATTCACTGACGCCGAGGACTTCCCCAATTTCTTTCAAATTCAGTTCACGCTCGTAGTAAAGCGACATAACCAATTGCTCACGTTCGGGGAGATTACGTATGGCAGCGGCCACTTCGGCCCGGAGCTGATTCTGGTCAAATGCCTGATCGGGCGTATCCAGATCAGAAGCCGGCAATTCGCGACCGAAGCCAGGATCGTCCAGGGTTTCGTCAAGACTGAATAGTCGACAGCCTGCCGTATCACGCAGAATATCGTGGTAATCCTTCAGCGATATGTCCAGTCTGGCAGCAACCTCATGACCCTCCGCAACGCGACCGGTTTCCACTTCTATCGCGCGGACCATTGCCGCTACCTGGCGGTGTTTCTGGTGCACCGAGCGCGGTGTCCAGTCATGTTTGCGAACTTCATCCAGCATGGCACCGCGAATTCGAATCCCCGCATAAGTGTCGAAGCTGGCACCCCTGGAGGCATCGAAATTGTTAGCCGCTTCGAGAAGCCCAATCATGCCAGTCTGCATTAAATCATCGAGATCAATATTCGATGGCAAACGAGCGATGAGGTGATAGGCAATGCGTTTGACCAGACCTATATTCTCTGCCACCAGTTCTTCATGGGAGCCGTAGCTCACCGGCGCTACATTCGTGTACGCGATCATGCTGACCCCTCCGCTGGATATGTGTCCGAACAAAGGAGCCGTTCCAGAAAGAATTGAATGTTGCCATTCGGAGAGTGCGCCGGACGATCTTTCTCAATGGCGGCAGCGATGTGTCGGAATGCCGTTGCCGAAGTGCTTTTTGGATAGGCGTCTGCAACTGCACGCTGTTCCTGTACAGCTTTTCGCAACCATTCGTCATGCGGAACATTCCCGAGATGGCGTAGAACGACGTCCAGAAACTGGTCAGTTACCTTGCGCAGCTTCGTGAATAACACCCGACCTTGCCAATCGTCTTTGGTCTGGTTGGTGACAATCCTGAAATGGCTGATACCATAATCACGGCTAAACACCTTGATCAGGGCATACGCATCGGTAATTGATGCCGGCTCGTCGCACAGCACGACCACCACCTGCTGTGCTGCGGCGCCGAAACGCGCCACATTTTCTGAAATGCCTGCCGCCGTATCGACCAGCAGAATGTCGGGCTGATCTGCCAGTTCAGCGAATGCGTTGATAATCGCTGTTTGCGAGCTTGCCGGCACGTCGATTAGCGACTGATGTCCGGACGAAGCGGGAACGATCCTGATATTCCCTGGCCCCGTCAGGATAGTGCTGCCAAGGTCCGTTTCACCCGCCAATACGTGAGAAAGATTGAAACGCGGTTGCAATCCCAACAGTACATCGACGTTGGCCAGACTCAGATCGGCATCGAGAAGCATCACGTTTTTGCCCATACCACCCAGCGAGACAGCGAGATTTGCGGCGACATTGGTTTTGCCGACGCCACCCTTGCCACTGGTGACCGCAATGACTTTTGTCGGGGCTTGATTCAAGACTTTGCGGAGGTCGGCCGATTGAGAAACATTAGCCATGAGCAACACTCGCTTGTGCATAATTTTCCGCCATGGTTCGCTCATCGATTTTGGGATTGCTGGCCTCAATGCATTCGACCGCCTGGTTAACCAGCCACAATCGCTTGCGTGCAGCGGCATGCAGGTCGTCCGGAATGCGTTGTCCATCGGCCAGCCAGAGAGCGGGCAGATCGTTACGAATTAATGCGCTGAGAACACAACCCAGTTGACCTGCCTCGTCGATCTTCGAGACGATCGCGCCGGCCAGCGGTACCTTGCTGAATTGCCGAATGATTTCGTCCAACCCGGCTTCCTGGCTGGCCGCTGACAGCGTGAGGTAAAAGTGAACCCGATTCAGGTTGCTGCCATAGGACGCCAGGCGATTGGACAAATCCATGTCCCGCTGACTCATGCCCTCGGTATCGATGAGAATCAGTTTCTTGTTTCGTAAGCGATCCAGTAGGTCGGTAAGCTCCGTTGAGGTGCTTGCCGCATGCACTTTGACACCGATAATGTGACCGAAGGCCGTCAGGTGTTCTTTCGCGCCGATACGGTAGGCATCAGCACAAATCAGTGCAATGTCGTCACTGCCGTGGGTCATGGCATAGCGGGAAGCAATTTTTGCAATGGTCGTTGTTTTGCCTACGCCGGTCGGCCCGATCAAAGCGGCGACCCCGCCGTGTTCCAATAGATTGTCTTCCTTCACCGGAATGAGTCGTGCCAGCTCAGCCAGCGGAGATTGCCAGATTTGCTTGATACCCTGAATGGGTTCAAGGCGATTCACAATGATATTGGCAATATCCGGCGCGATACCGATGCGCGCGAGGTTGCGCAATACTTGTGCGCGCATGGGTGAGCGCTTCGCCCCGTCTTTCCAGACCAGGCCCGATAGTTGTGATTCCAGCAACTCCCGCACCGATGCTATTTCCGTTCGCACGGCGCCAAGTGACGCGGCGGTCTGGTCGTTCTCTGCCATCGAGTGATGGTCATTGTGTTCAACCTGCCGAAGATCCGCTGCAATGACATCAACATCCGTTTCATTTCTGATGTTGATATCGTCAGCCTCGGCCAGCGCACTATCTGCCGGCTCTGCAATACGGCAAAACTCCGCCGCCGTGGGCTGTGATCCAAGTGCATGTCGAATTAACGCCTCGTCATAATCGACGGCGGCGACAACTTCGATACCCTCGGCAACGCGACGGTTGGACAGGATGACCGCATCGGGCCCCTGCTCTTCGCGCACACGGCTGAGCACCTTGCGCATATCCGAGTCTAAATACCTTTTAATCTTCACGGTCCATCCTCCACACTTTAGTCCTGTGCTGTCGCTCGTTATTTTTTCCAACCACTTTCTGCATCATCCTGATGTCCTTGTTCGGTTTGCTAGCTGACGGCCGCAACCATCTGAATACGTTTCTCATCCGGAATTTCGCTGTAAGCCAATACCGACAAATTTCGAATCCCGCGCATCATGCGTGCCAGCCATGGCCGCAAATTCGGCGCCACCAGCAGCACGGCGGGCTCACCGGCAATCTCCTGCTTCTGCGCTTTCTCGCTGAGTGTTTCATGCAACCTCTCTACCAGGCCCGGTTCCAGGCCCTGACATACGCCCTCTTGGGTAGATTCATTCAAGATTCGTTCCAACTCTGGCTCCAGCGTCAAAACAGGCAGCTCAGACCGCATTCCTGCTACGCTCTGGACGATGGTTCGGCCCAGCGCAACACGAACAGCGGCCGACAAAACGGCAGGATCCTGACTCTTGGTACCCTGCTCCGCCAAAGTTTCGGCGATTTTTCGGATATTTCGAATTGGCACGCTCTCTTCGAGCAAATTTTGCAATACACGCGCGATGACACTGGTTGGCAATACCTTCGGTGTGAGCTCTTCCACGAGCTTCGGCGCAGTGGTGGCGAGTCGCTCCAGCAACTGCTGTGTCTCCTCATGACCGAACAGTTCGTGCGCATTGTTTTGCAGCAACTGACTCAAATGCGTCGCGACCACGGTCGCGGGGTCGACCACCGTATAGCCGAGCATCTGTGCCTCCTCTCGCTGCGACTCTTCGATCCAGTAAGCCTCGAGGCCAAAAGCGGGATCGGTTGTTTCCAGTCCCTTGATCGTCCCAAACACCTGTCCGGGATTGATCGCAAGCTCCTTATCGACGTGCACTTCATCCTCACCGATCGGTACTCCGGCGAGAGAAATGCGATAGGCA
This sequence comes from uncultured Woeseiaceae bacterium, assembly GCA_964446495.1. Classification (GTDB taxonomy): domain Bacteria; phylum Pseudomonadota; class Gammaproteobacteria; order Steroidobacterales; family Woeseiaceae; genus JAADHU01. The sequence continues at coordinate 7,069 of CAYUOY010000151.1, forward strand.
TTCGGCGCCAGATCGAGATTGTCCCGAATGTGTACGGCAGGGATAAGAAAGCCCAACTCCTCCGTCAATTTCCGTCGGACCCCCTTGATCCGCGCCACCATCGCACCCTCGCGCTGTTTGTCGACCAGCGGTATCAGACGATATCCAACTTCGAGGCCGATCATGTCCAGGGGATCTACGTCTTGCCAGCCAATTTCGGGAGCGGCGGCTTCCTGACTCGGCAGCGCAACTTCGGCTTCATCTTTCTCGGGTGGCTTTTTCGCTATTCGATAGGCCGCATAGCCACACATGGCCGCGAACGAAAGAAAAGCGAAGTTCGGCATGCCCGGAATCAAGCCGATAACGGTCAGGACCGCGGAGGTCACGTACAAGGTGCGGTGGTCGCTGAACAATTGCAAAAAGACTTGCCGACCCATGTCCTGCGATCGCGAAACTCGCGTCACGATAATGGCGACTGCACTGGATAAGAGCAATGAGGGCACCTGGGCCACCAGACCGTCGCCAATGGTCAACAGAGTATAGTTGCGAACAGCGACGGCGAAGGTGAGATCATGTTGCGACATGCCGATGATGAGGCCGCCGATAATGTTAATAAAAAGGATTAGAATTCCGGCGATGGCATCTCCGCGGACAAATTTGCTGGCGCCGTCCATCGAACCGTAAAAATCCGCTTCTTCACCAATCTCACGCCGGCGTTTTCGCGCGGCGTCCTGGTCGATGACACCCGCATTGAGATCCGCATCAATGGCCATTTGCTTGCCCGGCATGGCATCGAGCGTAAATCGTGCCGTTACTTCCGATACGCGGCCCGCGCCCTTGGTCACCACGACGAAGTTGATAATGACCAATATGGCGAAAATGACCAATCCGACGGCATAGTTTCCACCGACGACGAAATCACCAAATGCCTCGATGACTTTACCAGCCGCACCCGTACCGGTGTGTCCGTACAACAAAACGACGCGCGTCGAAGCAATATTCAGGGCCAGCCGTAGCAGAGTGACCACCAGCAAAATGGTTGGAAACACGCCGAAATCCAGGGGTCTGCCGACATAAACGGCGGTCAGAAGGATGGCGATTGACAAGGCGATATTGAAGGTAAACAAGGTGTCCAGTGCCAATGGCGGCAACGGCACCATCATCATTGCGAGCATAACCAGCAACAGCAGTGGTACTCCAAGCCCTCTGCTTATGTCTGTTATCAATCCACTTACCCTTGTTGCTGCCATGTTCTGACTACCTGCTCACTCTGTGAAAAAAAATTAAAACTGGCTTTCATCGATATCGGGCTTGGGCTCGTCCGGCCAGCGAGCACCCGTTTTTATCGCCGCACTCAATTGCATGAGATAAGCCAGTACCTGTGCGACCGCCGCATACAGTCCCGGCGATATCTCCTGGCCAATCTTGCAACTGCGGAATAACGATCGCGCCAGCGGCGGTGCAGAAAAGAGCGGCACGTTGTGTTCGGCCGCCACTTCGCGAATCCGCTTCGCAATGAGGTCCTTGCCTTTGGCAACAACCGTCGGTGCTCCCATGGAGTCTTCATCGTATTTGAGTGCAACGGCGAAGTGCGTCGGGTTGGTAATAACGACGTCGGCGTTCGGCAGGTCTTCCATCATGCGGCGAGTTGCGATTTGCTGCTGCAAGGCGCGAATCTTCGATTTGACTTCGGGCCGTCCCTCGACCTCCTTGAATTCATCACGCACTTCCTGGCGTGTCATCTTCATCTTTTTCTGAAAGTTCCATAATTGAAAGGGAACGTCGGCCAGCGCAATAAATATCAGGCCCGAACTCACCACGAGCAGCGAAACCGCAGCGATCTCCAGCGCATGCGGTACGGCAATCGCGACATCCTCGCGACCAAGTGACAACAATTCATCCACTGACCGCCAAAGCCAGGACAAGGCAATGATCGCCACCAGGAAAAATTTGGCCATTGCTTTGACCAGTTCGTTAAGACTGTTGGCGCTGAAAACCCGCTTCAGGCCCTTAACAGGATTGAGCCGATCACCTTTGATAGCCACTGCTTTGGTACTGAATGACCAGCCGCCAATGGCCGTGGCTCCCAGGAACACGGCCGCGAGCAGAATCAATGCGAAGGGAATCAACCCGGCGAATGCACTGCTGGCCAACGCCGCAAGCGCTTGCCCCGTATACTGGGGATCAAAGATTTGCTCCCTGCTGATTTGCAATGCCCCACTAAGGCCACCGCGAACGTCCTGCAACATGGGTTCGATCATGAAAATCAACGTCGCCGCCGCTGTCAGCATGACACCCGTCATGGTCAGTTCGCGTGAACGTGGGATATCCCCTTTCTTGCGGGCATCTTCCAGTCGTTTGGCTGTTGCTTGTTCAGTACGATCCTGTTGTTGCTCATCGGCCATATCAGCTAGCCCACTGCACTACCGGACTCATCGACCGAGCAAGGTCGGCAATATCGCCAGGGCCTCGCCGAACGAACGTGCTACGTTTTCCTGCAGTCCGGCCATATTCAGAAAAATGACCACAAAGCCCAACAACATGGCAACCGGAAAGCCAACCGCGAACAGATTCAGGGTCGGAGCCGCCCGGCTCATCACACCGAACGACAGGTTCACAACGATC
>CAYUOY010000152.1:0-9510 GCA_964446495.1 uncultured Woeseiaceae bacterium
GCCATTGCGAAGATTAGCAACGCCGAAGCTGGGCATTTTGAAACGTAAGATGCGACTTCAGAATTGATCAGAGGTTCCCTCGCTGATCTTTGTTCTGCGGAGTCGCGCGTTGTGTGCATTCAGGAGGCTCAGTTCCCGATCAGCCTCCTCATTGCTCCAGCCCAACTCCGCAGCCGCCGCTGCGGCGATTGACCGCGTAGTATCTTCGCCAAAATCGGCCGACAAACCAGTCATCAGGCGCCGATGCACGATATCGACGAGATGCCGCGCGAACTCCTCGCGTACGGCAAGTGCTACTTCGGCTGCCAGCACCGTGGCCTGCGCGTCCAGTGTTTTTCCCAATTGGGGCTCAGCAGTTACGAGTTCCTGCAGGCGTTGCGCCCGTCCACCGTAAATCATCGATATTCTGCGTCGTCCGGCCGCTGACAACGAAGTAACGCCTTGCAGCGATGCTTCGGCCGCTTCGAATCCGATCGCTCCTGGCAGCCGCGTTTCGGCGGTGCGACATACTGTTGGCCGGCCTCCTGCAAGGCGTTGTACTTTGTCGACCGTTTGCCTCGCCAGATTTCGATAGGTGGTCAGCTTGCCGCCAATAATTGAAATCAAACCGCGTGCCGCACCTCGGTGCTCTTTGATGATGTGTTTGCGGGTAATCGCCGATTCCGGTCCCTTCTTCCTGTAAGGCAACGGGCGCACGCCGGCATAGGCAAAATGGATGCCGTCCGGTTCCAGCCCGGCTTGCGGGAAAACGCGATTCGTTTCATCGATCAGGTACTGGATTTCCGCGTCACTGGCCCGCGCCTCGGCCGGGTCGGCATCCACCCGAATGTCCGTGGTGCCGATGAGATACTGTTCATTCCAGGGGATGATAAAAATCGGCCTGCCATCGGCATGTGCCTCAACATAGATGGCATCTTTTGGTGCACCCGGGAACTTTCCCACCACAATGTGGCTACCTTTGGTACCGCCCATCAATCGCGGCATTTCCTGGTCGCCCAGTTCCAAAACACGATCGACCCACGGGCCGGCTGCGTTAACAATGATGGGTGCGGCCGCCATCAGCTCCTCACGCTTTTCGGCAGGAGCGTAGCAAACGTGATGATTGCCGTCTTCGCGCAGGCGAATGCCGGTCACCGGACTGTAGTTACACACTGTGGCTCCCGCCTCCGCGGCAGCGATAACATTTTCCAGTACCAGCCGTTCTGCGAAAGTAAGCTGTGCATCGAAGTAACTGGCGCCACCAGCAAGCCCGGCGGCACTAATATCAGGCTCCGCTGCAATAAGCTCGTCGCGCGACAACATACTGTGCCCAGGCAAATTTTTCCCCAATGACAGCAGGTCGTACGCGATCATGCCCAGGTGCACCAGCAAGCGGCCTCGCTTGCTGCCACGATAAATGGGAATAGTAATGCGCAGACGGTGTACGAGATGGCCAGCGATCGATTGCAAAGTCCGGCGTTCATGGAGCGATTCGTAAACCAGCGGTAGTTCGCCATATTCCAGATAGCGAAGGCCACCGTGAATCAGACGGCTGGACCAACTCGACGTACCGCTGCCAAAATCCCGTGCTTCAAGCAGCAGGGTATTAACTCCGCGCATGGCGGCATCGCGCGCAATACCGGCACCGTTAATACCGCCACCGATAATTATCAGGTCGTACTGCGGAATCGCTCCCGCCATCAGGGCCGCACTTGTCCGGTACCGCGAACGACGTATTTATAGCTGGTCAATTGTTCAGCACCGACCGGTCCGCGTGCATGAATCCTGCCGGTTGCGATGCCAATTTCGGCACCCATACCAAATTCGCCACCATCGGCAAATTGCGTCGAGGCATTGTGCAGCACGATAGCGCTATCGACTTCGCTCAGAAATTGCGTCGCTGCGCCTTCATCTGCAGCGACAATACATTCCGTATGACCTGATCCGAATCGGCCGATATGCTCAATCGCCTGATCGATATCATCGACAATGCGACACGAAATAACGGCGTCAAGATACTCCGTCGACCAGTCTGACTCATCGGCAGGCACCACGGTATCCAGCATAGCCTGTACGTCAGAGTCTCCTTTTATCAGGCATCCGGCGGCGGTCAACGCTGTTGCGATTCCCGGCAACAGCCGTTCAGCCGCGGCTCGATCCACCAGCAGGGTTTCGGCGGCACCACAAACACCCGTTCGACGCATCTTGGCATTGACCACAATATCCTCGGCCATCGCAGCATCTGCCGAAGCGTGCACAAATACATGGCATATGCCTTCAAGGTGACCTATGACGGGAATCCGTGCCTCGTCTTGTACCCGTTTGATAAGGCCTTTGCCGCCGCGCGGAACCACCACATCGATCCAGTCGATCATCGACGACAGCATGTAACCGACCGCCGCTCGATCCGTTGTCTGCACCATTTGCACGGCCGCCGAGTCGATACCTGCCTGGACGAGGCTGTCGTGCAGGCATCGATAGATCACTGTGCTCGAGCGCAGGCTTTCACTGCCACCCCGGAGTATCACCGCATTGCCGGACTTGAGACAGAGTCCTGCGGCGTCGGCGGTCACGTTTGGCCTGCTTTCGTAAATGATGCCGATGACGCCCAGCGGAACAGAGACACGCTGAATCAGCAGCCCGTTTGGACGTTCCCACTCCGCCAGAATTCGCCCAACCGGATCAGGCAACGCGGCGATGGCTTCAAGGCCGGCCGCCATCGACTCTATCCGTGAATCATCCAGTTCGAGGCGATCCAGCAGCGCCGCGCCGAGTGCTCGCTCAGTCGCAGCCGACATATCCTGCCGGTTGGCGACAAGAATCTCGTCTGCTCGCTCCCGAATCAGTTTTGCGGCGACCCGCAGCGCTTCGTTTCTCTCAGCATTGCCGCCGCTCGCCAATTGAGTCGCGGCGATACGTGCCGCCCTGCCGAGTCCATCCATCATCTCCGAAATCTTCACGGAATGCCCGGTCTCAGTCATTGCTCGAATTCCTTGTACAATTTCAATCTCCTTCCCTATCGCCATGCTGCAAATCCGTTTGCTGAAAGACCACCAGGTCGTCCCGGTGTACGATCACGGTGCGGCCGCAGTAACCCAGCTTTGCCTGAATTTCCTCTGATCGACAGCCCATTATTGCGACCGCTTCATCGCTGGCGTAGGCGGCCAGGCCCCGCCCCAGCTCCGCGCCGCCCGACCCAACCAGGGCCACGGCGTCGCCACGCATGAATTTTCCGCTCACCTCAATCAGACCCACAGGTAACAAACTGCTGCCGTTTGCCAATGCTCTTGCCGCGCCGTCATCAATATGCAACTGGCCGCTGACCGACAATATGCCAGCAAGCCATTGCTTGCGCGCGGCCGCCGGTGTCCCTTCGGCCAAAAAAACCGTGCATTTGCCGCCGCCGGAAAGAGACTCCAGTGGCTTCTGCACAGCGCCACTGGCAACGACAGTTACACAGCCTGCGTGAGTGGCAATTTTTGCGGCCTGCAATTTGGTCAGCATCCCACCGCTGCCAATCGCGGAGCCACTGCCACCGGCCATCGCCATGATCTCTTGTGTGATATGTCCGACCAACGGCAAGTGCTCGGCGGCATCATCGGCATGCGGATCGCCGGTGTACAGGCCATCAACATCCGACAGCAACACAAGTCCATCGGCCATCACCATTTGTGCGACACGAGCCGCCAACCGATCGTTGTCTCCGTATCGCAGTTCATCTGTGGCGACCGTATCGTTTTCGTTGATAACCGGAATGACCTGCAGCTCCAGTAGTCGGTGCAGCGTATTTCTGGCATTGAGAAATCGACGGCGATCCTCTGTGTCACCAGGTGTTAGCAGGATCTGTGCCGCGGTGATGCCGTGCCCGGCCAATGCCTCCTGCCAGGCATGCACGAGCTGCACCTGACCTGCCGCCGCCGCTGCCTGCAGTTCATCGAGACGCGATCGGCGGCGACTCAGGCCGAGCACATTACAGCCGATGGCAACAGCGCCGGAGGATACAATCAGAATTTCCTGCCCGGCTCCGTGCAAGCCGGCGATGTCCGTCGCGAGATGCTCAAGCCAGTCACGGTCAAATTGACCGTCCTCATTGACCAGCAGTGCCGAGCCGATCTTTACGACCAGTCGCCGCAATCCGCTGAATGCGAAATCTGACATCGCTTCCGTCAGCCGGTCAATCGATGATGTCTGGCATACGACGATAAAGTGACTTCGCCTTTTGAAACTGCCACGCTGCCGCTGCGTGCCACTGCCTGCAGCTTGCCGATTGCTGTAATGGCACTGATGAAAGTGTCGACCTCCGCGATACGGCCGATCAGTTGCAGCGTGCAACTCGCCAGTGCCTCATCCAGTATATCCGCACCGTACTCGGCGGCGAGCTTCTCTATTCCTTCAAATCCATCCGCAGTAATTTTGAGTTTGATGATGACAAGCTCGCGCTCAAAGTGGTCGCCCAACGTCATGTCGTGGATATTCAATACATCCACAAGCTTGGCAAGCTGCGTATTGAGCTGCGCGATGGCATTGTCGGACCCTGAGACGACGACGGTCACCCGCGACACTTCCGCGTCGTCGGTGGGTGCAACATTGAGTGAATCAATGTTGTATCCGCGGCTTGAAAACAGGCCTGTCATCCGCGTCAGCGCACCGACTTCATTTTGCAGCAACACTGAAATCACGTGACGCATTGGCTTAAATCCCCTGGTAGAAAATTAGGTTCTGTTGAAACGATTCGCATCGGCGAACAAACCGAATGTTGGTTCACTTTACGAAGTATTGCAATGCAATAAAAATTAGTAAACACTCGCGTGAAATCAGACGTTTAAGCAAATGGCAATCGAGCAATGAACAGGCCACCTTCCGAGGCCCGGAATCTGACCCACCCGCTGGCAGGCACTCCTATGACCGGCGCCGACATCGTCGTACAGGTCCTGGCGGACGAAGGTGTGGACACTATATTTGGCTACAGCGGCGGCGCCATATTGCCGACCTTCGACGCCGTCTTCCGCTATAACGACCAAAATCGCAAGGCAGACGGCAAATCACCGATTCCTCTGATTGTGCCGGCCAATGAACAGGGTGCCGGCTTCATGGCGGCAGGATACGCCAGGGCCAGCGGTAAAGTCGGCGTAGCCATGGTCACGTCGGGGCCCGGTGCGACCAATATGGTCACGCCCGTGCGCGACAGCATGGCGGACTCCGTACCGTTGGTGGTCATTTGCGGCCAGGTACCAACGCATGCCATCGGCACCGACGCTTTCCAGGAAGCCCCGGTGGCGGCAATCATGGGAGCTGTCTCCAAACATGTCTTTTTGGTGACGGACACCGCTCGCCTGGAAGCCACCCTGCGTACAGCCTTCGAATTGGCGCGTACCGGCCGCCCCGGCCCGGTCGTGGTCGATATTCCGAAAGACGTACAAAACTGGGAAGGCACATTCACTGGCAGTGGCAAATTGCCACTCACTGGTTATCGCCATCGTCTGCAAGCCGTCATCGACAACAAGTTGACGGATGAGGCCAGCGAAAAATTCTATGCGCTGCTGGCAAACTCCGAACGACCGCTCATTTACGCCGGCGGCGGTGTCATAAATGGCAACGCGGCAAAAGCGATGCGACATCTGGCCAGCAAATTTGGCATACCCGTCACTACAACACTGATGGCCCTGGGCGCAAGCGATACGACCCATCCGCTATCACTGCACATGCTGGGCATGCATGGCACGGCCTTCGCAAATTATGCCGTGGAAGATTGTGATTTTCTCATTGCAATAGGCGCGCGCTTTGATGACCGCGTGGCCGGCGTTCCCGATCAATTCGCACCAAACGCGAAGAAAGTCGCCCATTTTGACGTCGATGTCTCTGAAATAGGCAAGGTCAAAGCCGCCGACTGGCACCATGTCGGGATGCTCAAACGTGACCTCGACGATCTGCTCGATTATGGCATGCGAATTCAGTTCGACAAGCCATTTACCCAATGGCACCAGCATATTGCCGCCCTGAAATCGAAATATGCATTGAACTACGATCGCGACAGCGACCTGATCCAGCCCTATGCGGTCATCGAGGAAATCAATCGACTGGCGGGCGGAAAAGCCATTATTTCAACCGGTGTGGGTCAACACCAAATGTGGGCAGCACAGTATTTCGACTTCAAGGAGCCGCGCTTGTGGCTAACGTCTGGCAGCATGGGAACCATGGGCTTTGGCTTACCCGCCGCCATAGGCGCACAGTTCGCGCAACCCTCACGTCTGGTCATTGACATCGATGGCGACGGCAGCATGCGAATGAATATTGGCGAGCTGGAAACTGCGACCACCTATGGTTTGCCGGTAAAAGTCATCGTCCTCAATAATTTTGGCGATGGCATGGTGCGGCAGTGGCAAAAACTCTATTACAAGGGCCGCATGTCGGGCAGCGACAAGTCACTGCATCGGAAAGACTTCGTCAAAGCCGCTCAGGCGGATGGTTTCGAGTTCGCGGAGAAACTGGACCGAAAAGAAGAGTTACCGCAAACAATCAGGAGATTCATCGATTTTGATGGCCCGGCATTTCTGGAGGTCATCATCGATCCAAATGCCGGCGTTTATCCCATGGTCGGACCGGGACTAAGCTACGACAAGATGATCACCGGAGACTGGATTGAATGTCGCGAGACCCCGTGTGAGGACCAACTCGACGCCAGCGAAATGTTTTGAGCCGTCCGGTCCGGGTTTTTTCCATCTGAAACCTGCACGGGAACGGTAACGACAATCAGGACACTATTGAACTCAAGAGGAAAATCCTATGGCTAGCGAAACCCTGTCCGGCAGCTGCCTGTGCGGTGCCGTTCGTTACGAGATCGGCGGTGACGTGCAGACTTTTTTACACTGTCATTGTTTACGCTGCCGAAAATCCAGCGGCACCGGACATGCCAGCAATATGCTCCTGAAGCCGGAATCGGTGAAATGGATTTCGGGTCAGGATAAGTTGGCCGGATTCAAGGTCCCGGATGCGAAACGATTCGGCACCGTCTTTTGTTCTGTCTGCGGCTGCCCGATGCCCCGCGTAACGCCCGATATGAGCTTCGCGGTTATTCCGGCAGGCAGTCTTGATCATGTACCGGAGATGACACCGGTCGGGCGTATTTTTGCAGATTCGAGGGTTGCGTGGTCCTGCGACGACTCAGAACTACCGACCTGGCCGGAATACCCCGAAGCATGATTTTCCGTTCTGGCACTGAGTCCGTTATTATGTGAACTGGCGCAAAGCAACCAGCTTCTGATTCAGTGACAGTTGACGGGCCTTGCATTTTTCAGCCCGAGGCAAAGATATTTTTCTATTTGAATCATGATGTTAATGGGATAAACCGGCAATAGCATATGCTTATCACGCCCAACAGAAACAACCTGAAGCGGATTGTTGTGCTAAATCCCAAGGGTGGCTGTGGCAAAACCACGCTGGCCACCAATCTGGCCAGTTATTATTCTCTCAATGGCCCAATGCCAGCCGTGATGGATTGCGATCCACAAGGATCGACAATGAGCTGGCTGGACCGACGCGATGCATCGCGACCACCCATTCATGGCATCGCTGCCTACAAGAAAAACATGCAGGCAACACGCAGTTGGCAACTGCGGGTGCCCAATGAAACGACACACCTGATCGTCGACTCGCCGGCCAGCCTCACTCATGATGATTTGCGGGAAATGACTCGCGACGCCAGCAGCATCCTGGTGCCGGTCCTGCCATCAGCAATTGATATTCATGCCGCGTCGCGCTGCATTGCGGACCTGCTGCTGGTGGCCAAAATTGATCGCCGCGAGAACAAACTGGCCGTTGTCGCCAGTCGTACACGTCGCAATACCAAAAGCTTTGAGAAATTGATGCGCTTCCTCGATTCGCTGGGAATCCCGATCATTGCCGTATTACGCGATAGCCAGAACTTTGTACATGCGGCAGAGCAAGGCATCGGCATTGTCGAAATGCAGCCTTACAAAGTACGCAAAGACCGACTCGAACTGGAAAAGATCGTCACCTGGCTCGACACGGCACCGGCTGATCGACGCTACCTGAAAAGTGCTGAAGAAGTCGCACTACCCGACAACGTTACGCCACTGCGTAACCCGCAGTCCATCGTACGCTGATTGGCTCACGTTCCATTCTGAATGGTGCCAAACAGATCGGCGTCCACATTACCCCCGCTTAACACCAGCGCGCTGACATTATCCTTCGTATCGATTTTTCCCGCCAGCACTGCGGCCAGTGCTACCGCACCACCTGGCTCGACCACAAGTTTCAGGTGTTGGAATGCAAACCGCATCGCCGCCGCCACCTCTGCATCGGTAACGGTTAACACATCACTGGCAAGCCGTTTATTGATCGCGAACGTCATCTCGCCCGGCGTCTCTGTCTGCAGAGCATCGCAAATTGATCGGGCTCCTTTGCCATTGCGCTGTCGCTCACCAGTCTGCATGGAACGTAAAGTATCATCGAAGTCCTCTGGCTCGACAAGAACCACATCGGTACGCGGCGAGGTCGCTTTGATCGCGACGGCCGAGCCGGCACTCAGGCCGCCACCACCGCAGCAAATCAGTACCTGATCCGGAACCAGGCCGACAGCGGCGCTTTGCGCCATAATTTCCAGTCCAACGGTTCCCTGCCCGGCAATGATGTCCAGGTGTTCATAGGACGGCACCAGGGCAGCGCCATTTTTGGCGGCAAGCTCTTTCGCGATAGTCTCACGATCGAGCGTGTACCGATCATAGAGCACGACCTCACCACCGAGCTTGCGGGTATTGTCGATCTTCGCCCGCGGCGCATCCTCGGGCATGACGATTGTTGTTTGGATGCCCAGCAAGCGGCCTGCCTCCGCGACGCCCTGCGCATGATTGCCGGATGACCAGGCGACCACGCCACGCACAACCTGATCTCCCGTCAATTGACTCATCAAATTGTAGGCCCCGCGAATCTTGAACGAGCCGGTTCGTTGCAGACATTCCGCCTTCAGGAGCACCCTCCCGCCGACAACACGGTTCAACTCGGCCGACTCGAGCAGCGGTGTCTCCACAATCACGTCCTGCAGGCGCGCTGCTGCTGCCTCAATATTGGCGAGTTCCATCATTGTTGACGTAACCTCAAAACGTGTCCGCCGCAAGCCGGTCTATCTTGGCCGCACAAATAAAATCGTTGTCGGACAGGCCATCGATGGCGTGCGTCGTAAATTGCACCACGCAATGTCCATAGCTGACCTGCATATCCGGGTGATGCCCCTCGGTGGTAGCAACCCAGGCGACGGCGTTAACAAAAGCAATCGTCCGGGCAAAGGCCGGAAAACGATATTCCTGGAAAATACTCTTGCCGTCCTCGCCAAGCGACCAACCCGGATCGAGCGACGACAACAACTCACGTGCCTGCTCGATACTCAGTGGTTGAACGCCACCTTCGCAGGGCTTGCATTTTCTTCGTGCAAGATCAGTCATGGCACCCCCTCAGACTCTCGGTAACAAACACTATAAGACCTCCGGGAAAGCAATGCACAAACAAAAAGCCGGC
>CAYUOY010000153.1:0-5236 GCA_964446495.1 uncultured Woeseiaceae bacterium
GCCAGCACCTTGTTATTCTTTCTGTGGCTAGCCTCAATTTCGGTATTTCTGGGCATTTCCTGGCTGGCCATTATGGATCGTATAGGTCGCTGGAGCCTGAGGGTGTGGGATCGTACCCGCAGCAAATTTGACGAGCTTCGCGATCGTGCCGAGGGCAAGCGCCAGCTGGTGGCACGCCAGAACGTTTTCGAGGCGGAGAAAAAGCGCACGGCGGGCCGCAAACCGCCGCGCATAGAACCCGTGATACCGGCATTGGAAAAAAGCGAACGAGCGGAAAAGGAGCGCCAGGTTCCGCTATTCGATCCGCCATCAGCCGGAGAACTACCTCCGCTCACACTGCTCGATGACCCGCCGGAACAGGTCAATGGGTATTCCGAGGAGGCGCTGGCAGCAATGTCGCGCCTGGTTGAACTCAAGCTCAAGGATTTCAATATCGAAGTGGAGGTGGTATCGGTTTCGCCGGGACCGGTCATCACTCGATTTGAGCTGGACCCGGCACCAGGCGTCAAGGTCAGCCAGATCGCCAACCTGGCCAAGGATCTCGCCAGGTCGTTGTCCGTGGTCAGCGTGAGGATTGTCGAGGTCATTCCGGGCAAGTCGTTTATTGGTTTGGAGATTCCCAACGAGAATCGTGAACTGGTTACCTTGGGCGAAATCTTGAAGTCGAAGTCCTACGACGATTTGGCGTCGCCGCTAACGCTGGCATTGGGCAAAGATATTGGTGGTGGGTCGATTGTGGCTGATTTGTCACGAATGCCGCATCTGTTGATCGCTGGAACCACCGGTGCCGGTAAATCAGTGGCGATCAATGCGATGGTGTTGAGCCTGCTCTACAAGGCCAAACCCGAGCACGTCCGCCTGATCATGATCGATCCGAAAATGCTTGAGTTGTCGGTCTACGAGGGTATTCCGCACCTGTTGACGCCGGTCGTCACTGACATGAAAGAGGCGGCGAACGCGCTACGCTGGTGTGTGGGTGAGATGGACCGGCGTTATCGTTTGATGGCCGCTCTGGGTGTCCGCAATATCGGTGGTTACAATCGCAAGGTCAATGATGCTATCGCCGAGGGCAATCCTATTCCGGATCCGACCTTCAGGCCGCCCGAACTGTTTGACGAAGACAAACCCATAGAACGACCGACGCTAATGCCATTGCCATTTGTTGTCATCATTATTGATGAGCTTGCGGACATGATGATGATTGTCGGCAAGAAAGTAGAAGAACTGATCGCACGCCTGGCGCAAAAGGCGAGGGCGTCCGGCATTCACATGTTGCTGGCGACACAACGTCCGTCAGTGGATGTAATTACCGGCTTGATCAAAGCGAATATTCCCACCCGCATTGCATTTCAGGTTTCCGCGAAAGTAGATTCGCGGACGATCCTCGATCAGATGGGTGCAGAGAATCTGCTTGGACACGGCGACATGTTATACCTGCCACCAGGAACCTCATTGCCGACCCGGGTCCACGGAGCGTTCGTTTCCGACCGGGAGGTCCACGCGGTGGTAGGGCATCTGAAGAAAAGTGGCTCGCCGCGCTATATTGATGAAATTTTGCAAACTCCAACGAGTCCAACACCAGGACTCACCGGTATTGATACGATGGATGTTGATGGGTCTGATGCCGAACAGGACGCGTTGTACGATCAGGCCGTGCAAGTCGTCATGGAGACGCGCAAGGCCTCCATATCGGGTGTTCAGCGGCGTTTGAAAATCGGTTACAACCGGGCGGCGCGTATGGTCGAATCGATGGAGGCGGCCGGGCTGGTTGGCCCCTTACAGTCAAACGGTGCGCGCGAGATTCTCGTGCCGCCAGCGGCGAAGGAGTAGCAGAGCCATGATGACGAGTCGACAATGCACGCTGTTTGGCGAGCGCCGCTCAAGCGTACTATCGATCGTGCTGGTCATTATTGCCGCGGCGACGACCGCATCGGCACAGGAGCAAGTTCAAAACCTGGAGCCGGGCGAACTCCTGTTAAATGATTTCGTGAGCAACGTACATTCGATGTCCGCGAATTTCGAACAGTCACTGGTTGATGCTGACGGTATCGTCATGGAGACATCGAGCGGCACTGTGGATATTCGTCGACCGGGCCAGTTTCGCTGGAGATACATCGTACCCTACGAGCAGATTCTGGTGGCAGATGGCCTCAATGTCTGGAGTTACGACGTTGATCTGGCACAGGTAACTGTCAGACCACAGACTGAGGTATTAAGAAATACACCGGCGAATCTGTTGGGTGGTTCTGACAGCGTGCTCGAGGATTTCGACTATGTTGGCAGTCTTGAGGATCGAGGTACGATCTGGGTTCAGCTGAAACCGAAAGATTCCGGGCATGGTTTCGGAAAAATTGAACTTGGCTTCAGCGACGGTACGCTGACCCGCATGATGTTCGATGACACATTGGAGCAAACGACGCTGATTGCGCTACTGGATGTCACCACCAACGAACCGATCGCAGAGGATTTTTTCGACTTTCTGGTGCCCGACGATGTTGATCTTGTCGGTGTGCCGATCCTCGCCCGCCCGCCTGGCGTCGCAGACTGACAGGTGTTGCCGCTGCGTTATCATCGCCGCTGGCAGATTGCCGGCATACTCGTCTTGGCGGGCGTGCTGTTGGGAACATTGATTCCGGCGTTCTGGCTATGGCCGGACACGTCAAGAGTGGCGCTGTTCGAATTTGACAAGTGGTTGCACGGGATAACGTTTGCATTTCTCGCAGTGTGGTTTTCCGGGCAATACTCTCGCCAGAAATATGCAGGCATCGGAATTGGCTTGTTTTTTTTCGGTATCCTGATCGAGATGTCGCAACGCATGGTTTCTTACCGCACAGCGGAATTAATGGACCTGGTGGCCGACTCTGTCGGCATTGTCATTGGTCTGGGCATAGCCCTGGCTGGCGCAGGCGGCTGGAGCTTGCGCATCGAACAGCGACTTGCCCGCCGAAAAATCGATATCTGATGAGTCCATGAACGATTTATTTTCTGCCAGTCCTGACGGAAATTCGGCAGCATCGCCCGCACAGCCGCTGGCTGATCGAATGCGGCCCGCTACGCTTGGCGATTTTCGCGGACAGAAACATTTGCTCAGTGAAGGCAAGCCGTTGCGACGGGCGATCGAACAGGGCAAGCCTCACTCGATGGTGTTCTGGGGCCCGCCGGGCACAGGAAAGACGACGCTGGCGCGCCTGATTGCCCGCACAACGGACTCCCACTTTATCGGTTTGTCTGCAGTGATGGCCGGTGTCAAGGATATTCGTGCCGCTGTTGCTGAAGCACAGCAACACAAGGAAATGAGTGGTCGCTCGACCGTATTGTTTTTGGACGAAGTGCACCGTTTCAATAAATCGCAACAAGATGCTTTTCTTCCCTTTGTGGAAGACGGCACACTGACGTTTATTGGCGCAACGACGGAAAACCCGTCGTTCGAGCTTAACAACGCCTTGTTGTCGAGGGCCCGTGTGTATGTTCTGAAGTCGCTTAGCGAGGAGTCCTTGCTCGATATCGTAAAACGAGCGCTCGCGGACGAGCAACTTGGCACGGAACGCGTGACCGCCGATGACGATGCACTGGCTCTGATCGTGCTTGCGGCCGATGGTGATGCCCGCCGGGCACTCAATCTGCTGGAGATTGCGGCAGACCTGGCTCTGGCCGACGAAAATGACGGTGTCATTCGAATCACGCATGCGGAGGAGGTGGCGCAAGGGCGACAGCGACGTTTCGACAAACAGGGCGAGTACTTTTACGATCAAATATCGGCATTGCACAAGTCGATACGCGGCTCTGATCCGGATGCGTCGCTTTACTGGATGATGCGCATGCTTGATGGCGGTTGCGATTCACTCTACATCGCCCGCAGGATGATACGCGTGGCATCGGAAGACATTGGCAATGCGGACCCGCGGGCGCTGCGTTTGTGCCTCGATGCCTGGGACGTAATCAAGCGGCTCGGCAGCCCGGAAGGCGAACTCGCTCTGGCGCAGGCTGTCGTTTTCCTGGCCTGCGCCGCGAAAAGTAATGCCGTCTATGATGCGGCGAAATCGGCGCTGGGCGCTGCAAAGGAATTTGGTTCGCTCGAGGTTCCCCTGCACCTCCGCAATGCACCGACGACGCTGATGAAGGAACTGGGCTACGGTAGCAAATACCGTTATGCACATGATGAAGAAGATGGTATCGCCTACGGCGAACGGTATTTCCCTGACGACATGCCGGAGCAGACGTATTATCATCCGGTTGCTCGCGGCCTGGAGCTCAAGATTCGTGACAAGCTGGCCGACATCAGAAAGAGGAATCGGCGCCAGGGTAAGCCCGTGGCAGACGATGACGACAACCCACAGTGACCCGATAGAAGTGCAGACATGATTGATCCCAAATTATTGCGCCAGTCGCCCATGGACGTAAAAGAGAACCTGGCGCGGCGAGGCTTCGAGTTCGATGTGCAGGCCTACACCACTCTCGAAGAGCAGCGCAAGGTGCTGCAGGTTGAAACAGAATCGTTGCGAAACGAACGCAACTCAAGCGCCAAACAGATTGGCAAGGCGAAAGCGCAGGGCGAGGATGTCGCACCATTGTTGGCTGCGGTGAAAGACCTGGGTGATCGTCTCGATGGGTCTGAGGCACGCCTGCAATCGGTTCAAAATGATCTGTACGACATTGAGCTCGGCCTGCCGAATCTGATGCACGACGCTGTTCCGGTTGGCGATTGCGAAGCCGATAATCAGGAGCTACGCCGTTGGGGCGAACCGCCGGAGTTCGAATTCAAAGTAGCGGACCATATTGACCTTGGAATCGGCCTGGGCTTGCTCGATTTTGACGCCGCGAGTCGCATGTCCGGATCGCGTTTTACGGTCATGTACGGACCGCTGGCAAGAATGCAACGTGCGCTGATCCAGTTCATGCTCGATATACACACGAGCGTGCATGACTATGAGGAAGTCTATGTCCCCTATCTGGTGCAGGAACAGGCGCTTCGCGGCACTTCGCAATTGCCAAAATTCGAAGAAGACTTGTTCAAGACCGCCGGAGAGAATCCGTATTACCTGATTCCCACTGCGGAAGTGCCGCTCACCAACCTGGCGCGTGAGCAGATCCTGGACGCCGATAGTTTGCCGCGCCGATACGTGGCACACACGCCCTGTTTTCGCTCGGAGGCCGGATCCTATGGTAAGGACACGCGTGGCATGATTCGGCAACACCAATTTGAGAAAGTCGAATTGGTGCAAATGGTTGCACCGGA
>CAYUOY010000153.1:5336-9474 GCA_964446495.1 uncultured Woeseiaceae bacterium
CACCGGACTTACGATCTGGAGGTATGGTTGCCGGGGCAAGACAGCTATCGCGAGATATCCTCTTGCAGCAACTATACGGATTTTCAGGCCAGGCGCATGCAAGCCCGCTGGCGCAACCCGGAAACCGGTCGGCCGGAATTGCTGCACACATTAAATGGATCCGGGCTTGCTGCGGGACGAACGCTGGTGGCGGTCATGGAGAATTATCAGGATAAGGACGGGAACGTGCATGTGCCAGAAGTGTTGCGGCCGTATATGAACGGTCTGGCCATGATAGGCAAAGAAGACTAGCAATCTGACGAAAAACCGCGTCTTCAACAGTCTTCTGGCAGTCTGCTTCAGTAGCAGACACGGTGCGGTGTCTCTCTGCTACTTGGACAGTAAGTCTTTCAGATCTATCACGGCATCGTGCCACAGTGTCTGTGAGCGTTTGTAGTCTTCCTCAAATTCTTCAGTGGCAGGAATGCCGGACGCAATAACCGTAAGCTCGGTCTTGCCGTCCTCTTCGAACAGGCGAAACTCGACCGTCATCGGGCCTGTCGGTAGCGGCTTGTCATCTTCGGGTGGCGCGAGGACCAGGCGCATGCGACGGGGTGGCATGAAAATATCGATACGACCTTTGTTGTGGGTGCCGTCTTTGAACGTCAGATCGAAGGCACCGCCGATATACGGTGAAAACGTTCCGTCGCCACCAATCCATTCCTTGATTTTCTCAACATCGGTCAAAGCACGCCAAACCTCGCGAATTTCCGTTGAAATGCTCATTTCCTGCGAATGACTTCGAGTGACGCTGTCCGTTTGTCGTAGCGTGCGGGTGTTGATGGTCTCGTCGGTCCCTGGCTCCGCGGCGATCTCGATAGCCGGCGCTGGCTCGGAGTCCGGATAAGAGACGATATGCAAGTCGCGCTGTGGGAAAGGAATCGTGATGCCGGCTTCGCGGAATGCCGCGTCGATGCCAAAATTGATGTCACTGGTGACATTGAACCGCCGGTCGATCCGGTTGATGCGACAACGCAATTCGAAATCAAGCGATGAATCGCCGAAGCCCATGAAGAGCGCCCGCGGTGCCGGTGCGCGACCGTCGGTAATGACATCAGGATGGCTGCAGGCTACTTGCTCCAATATTTCCCGGATGGATTCGACGTCTGCTCCGTACCTGACTCCCACCAGAATTCGGAGTCGACCGAAGGTATCGTGCAATACCCAGTTAGTTACTCGGCCCGAAACGAGCTCGGAGTTTGGAACCAGAACATTCTGATTGTCCATCGTTTCAATTTCGGTCGCACGAATACTTATTTTTCGAACAAATCCCTCAATGTCGCCGACTGAAATAAAGTCACCCGTTCGGATCGGACGCTCAAAAAGCAGAATCAGTCCCGAGACGAAATTGCTGGCGATAGCTTGCATGCCAAAACCAATTCCGAGTGCCAGAGCACTGGATACAAATACCAGTGCGCTCAGATCGACGCCGGCCCTGGTCAATCCGATGAGCAACGCAATGATGAACGCGACATAACCGAACAGGGTAACGAGAGCTTCACGAGCGCCGCGCTCCATGAGGATGTGCTGCAACCAACGACGGTCAATCCACCCTTTGACCCAACCGATAAGAATCAAGAGTCCGGCAAATACCAGCATGCCACCAATAATTTTCGCCGGAACCAGGTTGACATCGCCAACCGTTCCACCGAGAACCACGAGGTCGACCAGTTTTTCCAGCGTTGTGCCGGACTGATCCCACACGTAGACCAGATAGACGAACAGGCTTAGCCAGATGACGAGGTCGCCAATCAGTTGAATGAATCCCAGGCCCGTGCGCGAACCGCGTTTGGTAATACCCAGATTGGCGCGAAACCGGTCCGCGGTTGGCGTATCCCGGTCGACCAGGTAATCAAAGGCGCTCTTGATCAGCCACAGCAAAATCCAGATGATGAAAAACGCCATGGAGGTACGCGCAACACCGTGGATCAGATAACCCGCAAGATTCTGATAACCGGCCAGCACGGCACCAACCCCAATCATCAACGCTAGTGTTGCAGACATCCTGATAAGGCGAAATTGATCGCGTAGTCCCGGTATGCGGTGCAGGTAGAGAAAAACGTACAGCAAGGAGATGGCGACAAAGAAAATCATCGCGGCTCGACCGGTAACTTCCGGTTCGACGAGTCGTATGGTTAACCAGTGCGTTCCCAGGATGACGAAGCTTGCGACGAGCGTGAAAATCAGGATTCGCAGGCGAAAACGCAATGGTTTGACATGGTCGGGTATCAATCCCTTGACGCCCACGGAAGGAGATAGCGGGCCCGTTGCCCAGCTCACGACCACACTGCCAATGCCATACAGAAAGATACCGAGGGCGATGCGAATAACGGCGAGGTCCAGAGATGGTTGTCGAATGGTCAGGTACAGCACCAGCAAAAAGGTCAGGCCGATCAGTAAAGAGGGCGAGTATTGCGCAAGTGGCTTGGGAAACAGATAGCGTAATTGCGGTGTGGCCTGACTGCCGCCCGCAGCGGCGAACCAGCGGCTAAACAGATGCCGCAACAACATACCCAGGCTCGCGGCCAGGACACCTCCGCCGACCAACAACCACAACAGGTCGAGAGGGGTGATGCCCTCGACGAGGTCGAGCTGATTGGCGCTGCGAATTTGCTGTGGCCAGTTTCGCAGGCGTTGTGGAAATGATTGCACCGCGGTAATGACACTGCTGGCTCGATTCGAGAGGAACTGTTGCGACAGCTCATTTTGAGTCTCGGCTATACGCGCGATCAATGCGCTCGACGTGTCTCCCAGTCCGGTGCAGGAGGCCTGTAGCGCTATAGCTTCATCGAGTAATTGTCGCACCTCGTTGCGCTGATCAAAAACGGCTGGAGCGACGTCGGCATCAACGTCCTTCAGTGGTTCGAATCGCGCCTCCAGGCGTGCGCGCTCTGCCGTTGAGCGGATCGAACAATCGTTCGCACTTGCGCCTACCTGAACGGCGAGATTGCGGGCAATGGTGAGAAAATCAGGCCCGATTTCCTCGGTATCCAGCTGTCTGTTTATCGCGTCGAGTTCAGCACTGGCGGCGATCGGATCGAAGGTACTGGTTTCCTGTGCATGAATGGCAAACGAGCACGACAGCAGGAGTAATGTGGTCAGAGGGAGCAGGCCCCTGGAGGTACGCGCGAGCGGCGTCATGTTCTGTTTGTTCGTCGTGGAATAGGCACGGCGGGAGTATAGCGCGCCGGACGCTCAGCAAAAAGGCGGAGGCCGATAATCCGACCTCCGCCCATGTACGGATGCTGCTAGTTACGGCTCATAAAGAGTCGCAGGATGTACCAGAACATCATGGCAATGGATGCAAACAACTGCATGGATGCGGCGACGTATTTGTCTTGCGGGTAGTGATGCATGATGTTGGAAGTGTCATAGAGCACGGCGGCACCGGCAAACCCTATCATGGCAACTGAAAACCAGGTGCCGAGTTGGAAGCCGAAAATCATGCTGCTGACAATCGCCACCAGCGCCAGCATAAAGCCCCAGATCATCATTCCGCGCAGAAAGGAAAAGTCTTTGCGAGTGATCATCACGGTAGCAACCAGTCCGACAACACCCAGAACGGTGACACCCGCCGCACTCTCAATCATGCCAGGCGCCTGCGCGTTGGCGATATACAGCATGGGTGCGAAAATCAGCGCTTCCAGGAAGACAAACGCGCCAAACGCCGCATACTGGGCGTTGCGGGACTCAATTCGATGGGCCACGTGAGTAGCACCCCAACCGCCAAGAATGAAGGCACCCATAACGAGGAACCAGTTGTTCAGCATCGGTAGTGCGATTCGCTCGGCCAGCCCGGACTGGAAGAAGTACACCTCAATGGCGGTAAAGGCCAAAATGGCACCCATCACGTGTGCATAGCACTTCCAGATGAAATTGGATCGATCTTCGACGCCGAGGCTCGATACCGGCGCCAGATAATTCACATTGCTGCTCATTGAAAAAAACTCCTCCTGTCACTCAGGATTGCGATATTAACATCATTATTCATAGACAAGCGTGCCTGCGCCCTTGTTCCCGCAAGATATGAGGATTCCCGCAATTATTGCAATACCGGGCATCGGCACGCCTTCTCCAGCCCTGTTGCCAGGGCTGGAGG
>CAYUOY010000154.1:0-9385 GCA_964446495.1 uncultured Woeseiaceae bacterium
CACGATGACATCGTCGCCGGTTTCCCGGCCGCGCACAATTTCCAGCAGTCGCATGATGTGCGCAGGACTGAAGAAGTGCAGACCAATGACGTTCTGAGGTCGTCGGGTGGCGGCGGCAATCTGCTCGATATCGAGGGTTGAAGTGTTGCTGGCAAGAATGGCTTCTTCCTTGCACACCTGATCCAGTGTCGAGAAAACCTGTTCCTTGATGGACATGTCCTCGAATACCGCTTCGATGACAAGGTCGGCCTCAGCGACCGGATCATAGCCGGTGCTGGTGGTGAGGCGGGCAAAGCCTTGTTGTGCCTCGGGCTCACTTATTTTTCCGCGTTCTACACCGCCGTCGAAAAGTGACCGAATGATTTTCCTGCCGCGATCCAGTCCGGTTTTGTCGCTGTCGAGAAGGTGTACCTCGAAGCCTGCATTCAGGCAACTGTAGGCAATGCCCGCACCCATAGTGCCGGCGCCAAGAACGGAGACCTTGCTAATTTCGCGTGCGGGGGTTGATTTGTCCAGCCCGGGAATCTTCGCAACCGAGCGCTCGGCGAAAAACGCATGTCGAAGTCCGGACGATTGCGGTGAGTCCTTGCATTCCTGAAACAGGTCGCGTTCGATCCGGCAGGCGCTGGCATAGTCGAGCTGAGTGGCGGCTTCGACGCACTGGATGATTTTTTCCGGCGACAGCAGACCGCGCGATTTGCCGGCAATTTTCTGTCTGACGGAGGTGAATACCTCGGCATTGCATTCAGGGCGAGGGAGATCGCGACATCGTCTGGGGCCCGGTTCGATCACATCAAGTGCGTAATCAAGGGCCGCCTCGAGCAGGTCGTCATTGTCAGCAATCCTGTCAATGATGCCAGCGGCCAATGCCTCACTGGCCACAATGGCGTCGCCACCGAGCATCATGGCCAATGCCTTCTCGACGCCCGCCAGTCGTGGCAGTCGCTGGGTGCCGGTCGCACCGGGCAGCAAGCCAAGCTTCACCTCTGGCAGGCCGACTCTTGCCGTGGCATTCGCGATCCGGTAGTGGCAGCCCATGGCCACCTCCAGGCCGCCGCCGAGCGTCGTACCGTGCAATGCTGCGACGACCGGTTTGACGGAATCTTCGATACGTTCGACCACTTCGGGAAGCCAGGGTGAGGCGGGCGGCTGGCCAAATTCACGAATATCGGCGCCCGCGATGAAAGTCCGGCCAGCACAGGCAATCACGATAGCGTTCACGGCCGGGTCTTGCTCCGCACGATCCATGGCCTCGACGAGCCCTTCTCTGACGGCCTGTGACAGCGCATTGACCGGCGGATTATTAATGGTGATAACAGCGACCTGGCCGTTTGCGGCGAGACTGACAATGCTCATTTGACTCTCTAACAGACGATTGGAATCGATATTGTCCACAAACGGGCCGGCGAATACGAGTCAGGCACTTGCGCACTTGATCTGGGCCGGTACATCGAATAGGGTTGCAGCCGATTTTTTCCACTTGGACTCCGCCCGTGACTTTCGTCGTTACCGAAGCCTGCATCAAATGTAAGTTGACCGATTGTGTGGAAGTCTGCCCGGTGGATTGTTTCCATGAAGGGCCGAATTTTCTCGTTATTGATCCGGATGAGTGCATTGATTGCACGCTCTGTGAGCCCGAGTGCCCGGTCGAGGCGATCTACTCGGAAGATGAGCTGCCGGCCGATCAGCAGCAGTTTTTGCAAATTAACACGGATCTGTCACAGCAATGGCCGGTCATCACCGAGATGAAAGATGCGCCAGCCGATGCTGACGAATGGCGCGAAGTGAAGGACAAGCTGAAATATCTTGAGCGCTAGGAGCCTGCGGCGTGCCGGGTAAAGTCAGGTAATTTCGTCGCAATCGCGACGCAGGCCGCTATAATCGGACGATGATCAGTCTCCGTGCTCGTATCGTTCGATCGATATCAAAACAACTCTTCAAAAACATCTCCGGCGACAGCGATATCGCCCCGCTTCGCGACACCTTTGAAAAGCTGGCCGCAAGAACCAGACCGGCCCTTGGTACCCGGATAAGGCATGCGACGATCGCCGGTGTCGAGTGTGACTGGGTGGTGCCGAAAGATTGCGATGAGTCGAGAGTGCTGTTGTTTCTGCATGGTGGCGCCTACGTCATGGGCAGCAGCAGGACGCACCGAACCATGGTCAGCCATATCGCGCGGGCTGCCGGTGTACGCGCGTTATTGCCTAATTATCGACTGGCACCGGAAGACCCGTTCCCGGCCGGACTCGAGGATTGTCTGGCGGTATATCGACAACTGCTGGACAGTGAAACTGCAGCAGAGAAACTGGTCATCGCCGGGGACTCCGCGGGCGGTGGCATGACCATGGCGGCGTTGCTGTCATTGCGAGATGCTGGCGATCCGATGCCGGCAGGCTGTTGTCTGTTGTCCCCCTGGCTCGATCTTGCGGCGGACGGCGAGTCAACAGTGACGCGGGCCGCACTGGATCCTTGGTTCAAGGTCGCGGATATGTCGAAGACGGCCGCACATTATTGCCTCAAAGGCCAGATTCGGGACCCCCTGGTGTCACCGCTATACGGAGAATTTGGCGGTTTTCCACCAACGCTCATTCAGGTCGGTGATCATGAAATTCTGTTGAGTGACTCAACCCGGGCGAGTGAAAAAATGACCGCGGCCGGGACGGAAGTGACCTTGCAGGTGTGGCCTGACATGTGGCATGTATTCCAGTTTTTCGTCGGCAAGATGCCCGAAAGCAAACGCGCCATCCGCGACATCGGAACGTTCCTGAAGCAGCAGCTGGACAAGGCTGAGATAAGGGTAGAAACGAGCCGGGCGGCCTGAAAAGCAAGCCCCTGTCAAAAACCGGAGTTGCGCTGACTGTCGTCGTACATGCGCGTCAGGAAATTTCGAATCGCAGGCTCGGCTTCTTTACGCGTCATCAGATTTTGCTGTTCCAGTAGTTTCGCCATATCCGTGATCGATCGTTTGCCATCGACCAGTGACATGATGAATGAGTAGATCTGGGTCGACAGGGTTTGTGTCTTGAAAGAAGGCAGCAATGGCACCGCCTGATCGCCGAGCACAATCCAGTCAGGCAGAGCCTTGTGCCGGGAAGGGTTTTTGACGGCTTTTTCCTTTACCGCCGCAAAGGTAAAAACGGTTTCCTGCCGCCCATGGCAACTGGCTGGTGAGCACATGTAAGGAATGGTCGCTTCTGACAAGTTCGGTGTGGCGAAGCCCGCTGCGGCGACAATTTCCACAACCTCTTCCGCGCTGTAACGCTCCGCGCGGGCAGGGGTGTCGAAAGCCAGTGAACCAAAATTAATCCACCGACCTCCCGGCTTAAGCAGCTGATTGATCCTTGCTGCAAAGACCGGCAATGTTTCGCTGACGATGTCTGTGAGCCACGGCGTGACAATCGTATCGAAGCTCGAAGGTGCGAATGGTGGTCGCAGTACATCCGCCAGCACCAGCTTGAAATTGTCTTCCAGTTGTTTCGGCGCCTTGAGGGTCTGCAGAATTGCCACATCGTCAAGCGACTTAGGCGCGATTGGGAACTCATAGAGCTGTAACTCCTCGCCGCGGACAAGACGTTGGGCGATCAGAAGTAACAGCGGATTGAAGTCGAGCGCAACCGTTCGTTTTGCGTCGGTCTCGCAATGGAGATCGTAGGCGAGCCTGCAGGCACCCGACCCGAGCACCAGGGTTTCCCCGGTTTCCGTACCGCCCGATGTTTCCAGTGCCGCGGTGATTTGCTGCAATGACGCTTCATTTTCGGCGGCACCCCAAACCCAGTCCCGATGCACGTTTGCATAATAGGTATTGAGTCCCTGATCGCTGGGTAGACGCGTTCGTAGTGCAAGGTGCGATTCGTAGCTTACCTGCATCGTCTGGATGTCGATGGGTGAAAGCACCTGCTGAAGTATTTGGCGGTGCTTGCTGGTGGCAACTTCAAGATGTTTAAGTCGTCGCTGCGTCAACTCGTGCAAATTGTCTGTTTTGAGTTCCTCTGCCAGGCGCTTCTCTTCATGGGCGAGCTGCTGCAGAGAAAAATGCAGGCGGTTGCGCCATTCACCCAATGTCGCGTCTGGCTCGGCAAACAACCAGGGAATGCCGCCAATGTCCGGAAATCCGGTCTTGCACGCACCGCAATGATAGCCGCTCTTCTTTAAGGTCAATGGAGTCTTGTCGCATCGCGGACAGGCAAGAATCGAGTGCAGGGTATTTTCAGCGGTCATACCGTGATTGTGCATCAGGTGGGTCAATTTTTCCGCGCATTATGGCGTGCCTGCGGGAAATAGCCCTGCAAGAAAAAGGCCAGCCGAACAGGTTCGGCTGGCCTTGCTTGTCGATGAGACCCTGTGCAGCTTATCGAAAAACAGAGTTTTTCAACAAGCGGCTAGGCCACCGGCGGCGGGGGGATGACGCCGTTGACAATCGCA
This sequence comes from uncultured Woeseiaceae bacterium, assembly GCA_964446495.1. Lineage (GTDB taxonomy): Bacteria > Pseudomonadota > Gammaproteobacteria > Steroidobacterales > Woeseiaceae > JAADHU01. Next base: position 4,423 of record CAYUOY010000154.1, read on the forward strand.
TCGAACGCGGTCATTCGATCACGCAGCGTATTGCTGCCAAGACCGTGATTCGGGAACAGGCCTGCGAAATTTCCTTCCTCGCCGTGCAGGGCCATGTAATTCAGGATGACGGTGTTGACCAGCAAATTGACGTTGTTGGCGGCGGGTGTCGCCGTACGAACAACTGAAGCACCGGCGTCGAAATAACCCAGCTGCTGACTCATGGCTTGTGCAGCCGGTGTCGCACCGCGAAGCTGTGCTCGGCCGGTCGGGTTGTAGACCATGAAGAAGGCGGCGGCGGTCGACGAATTGTCGCTTACCCATTCGCCCTTGCCGCGACCTTCGGGTGAATTGTCGATGGCGCCGTTGCTCGACAAAGAGCCATCACTAAATACGTACATCATCAGCGGCACGCCGATTTTGGCTGCGTAATCTATGCAGGCACCCATGCAGCGACCAGCACGGAAGTCTTTGACTTCGCCTTCGGCTCGTGCGCCACCATGGTAGTCGTAGCCGCCCATTTCAATACAGGCCGCGCCGGCGAAGCCGTTCATGACGAGCTTCATTACCGATGCCGTTTTCCGGAATTCCCTGGCATCTCGTCCATTGCCAGCGAACTCAGCCGCCGAGAAACTTCCTCCCGGTCCGACAATGGCCGGGTCCTGTGAAGGATCGAGCGGCGTGTTGCCGAAGCGGTCCGCAATATCGGCCGCTTTCAAGTAACCGCACTGCATCATGTCTTTGACCACGGCATCGGCGCTTAGAACGGCCATCTTTTCGGACGTTATACGGTGGATCGATTCCATGACGGCGGTAGCGTCGTCAGGACCCAGGATGCCAACCAGTTTGCCGGTATCGACGAGACCGGTTACGTCGCTGGGGCGGTCTACTTTCGTGGGTTGCAATTCCGGGTCCATCATCGCCGCCGGGATCACCGAATTACCACCGGAGGGCGTATTTTGCGTTCCGGCGAGGGTCAGAATCGAACCGTCGGCACCCGCCCTGGCGATTCCGTAGAGCGGGTTATGCGGGTTGTTACCCGTATCGTTATCGGAGCGCGCAGGAATGACGGCACCGGTCAGATTGGCCTCGATACCGGGCGCCATGCTTATCATCATGCCGCGTTTGAATGCACTGTCGGAATGAAACGCAAGGCCAAAGTCGTTATTCGCAAACGGCAGCCCGCCAGCGTCGTTGAGTCCCGGAACCATATCACCGGGCAGTCCGAGTTTGTCGTAGCCCGACGTGCTCAGAAAGTCCATCTGGCCGCCTTCCTTGCCGACCAGAACATTGGAACCCGCGATGTTGGCACCGCCGGCCAGATCGAAGCAGATGAACGGAATTTTTCCCGCACCCGCTGTGGCGATGCCGCATGGTCCCAGTAAATTCCGCATGTCATCCGACAGAACGGCATGGGCTTCCCGGGGATCTGCGAACAGACTCAACACACCACCGGAGAGTGCCATCGCTGAGCCACCCAGGAACCCCTGCGAAACAAAATCCCGGCGCGTCACCGGCCGCTTGTGATCTGCATGCCGTTGCGGAGCATCCCAATTCCTGACTTGTCCTTTCTTAGCCATATCTGTAAGCCTCATATCCCTGTTTTTTCTGTCTACTGAACCAGCGTCACAGCGCTGCCAAGTACCGATGCGCAGATACCCTTGGCGATAGCCGCCGAATTCGGGTTGTCTGCACTAATTAGCAGGCGGTCAACCAGGTTGTCTGGCCGAACTCCATCGGTACCGAAATATCCGAGCTCATCTCGTACCACCACGAAATCAGGTTGCGTCAATACGCCGGTACCCATGATGCCGTCGATCAACGGATCGATAACCTGGTTCCTCGCACTACCTGCGTAGGCGTTAACAGGCGCCTGACTGAAATCGAAGCCGCCGAAGTAAGCGTTCGCTCCGGGACCATCAACCAGCGCGTTGCAATACTCGATAGCGAGTTGTGCGATGGCCACCTGGTGCGATGACAAGAAGGCTTTCGGGTCTTCAATCGTCGGCAACGATTGGCGCAGACTTTGATAGGTCATGTCCACGTCCAGAGTTTCCGGATCGACTCCCGTGACTGCCGCCATCGTCGCGTTGATCTCGTCAAAGGTTCGCACGCCAAAGCGATCAGCCGCGGGTAAATCAGCCTCAACTATGACCAGCGCGGGATTGTCGACCCGCACGAAGCTCTGATTACCCAGGCGATCGAAGGTGAGGAAAAACTCATCGTCTTGCGGCCCTTTCTCCAAAGGCAACACTGCAGCGAGCGTTGACAACGGTTGCCCGAGCTCCCCGAATTGCGCTGAGCTCAAGGTTTGAACCAGCTTGCCGTAACTCTGTCCGACCGGCGCCTCGCTACCATTAATGCCGATACGCATGCCCTCAAGCGGCACGCCCTCAACAGCCGGAGCACCGCCGAGCGTAATGAAGTGTGGCTGGTCAAAAAGATAACCAAAAGAATCGAACTGAGCGACCCCAAACAGGATATAGGAACTCGGCACGCCGATGACGTCCGCGATGCTGAACAGCAGGTAGAATTTTTCACCAACGCCAACGTCGAAGTTCTGTACTACCTGCTCCGGAGTTAGTGTGCGGTTATGAATCGCAACCATTCGCAGGACGCCCTGCCAGAGGCCGTCACCCGATGCTTCGTTGCCCAGTACGAATGCGAAGGTATCCTGCCAGTCAATCAGTGTTCCAGGCGCTGCCGGATCGGCACCACTTACCAGTTCGCCATTAACGTAGATGGCGCGACCGGTAATTGGGCTGTAGGTTGCCACCACATGTTGCAACGTGGCCTGCAGCACATCGGCACCTGCAAAGGTCGAGAGTTGCGGGTTATCACCATTGGCACCCGTCGTCGTACTTCGATGCAGATAGTCATAGTCGTAAAGGGTTTGTTGCAAGGAGAAGTTTCTGGCATCGTTCCCCGCAGAGTAGGTGACGATTCGAGCCATTTCCTGAGTGACATTGAATGGCACCACCCAGGCTTCAACCGAGTATTCGCCCGTAGCCAGAATCTTGTCGTACAATTTCTTGCTGGCGGACGTCGTTCCCTGCGCCTTGCCATCGTTGATGGTAATGCCCCAGCCGCCGAACCAGTTGACGTCGCCGGATAAGGTCAGGTCGATGGCCGGATCAACACCGCTGGTGTCGAACGCCGTCAAACCGCCACCGGACTTAAATTCCCACAATGCGATCTGTGCATTCTCAAACCGGTTGCCGCCCGATGCGATGGTTCCATCGACGATTCGCAATGCCATGCTGTTGACCAGATCAGGGTCAACTTCAGTGACTTCAACGGTAGCGGCAAACGCGACAATCGCCGCTTCCATGGCATCCGCGGCCTGCGAGCAGCCAACAGCCCAGCAATTGTGGAATTCATTGCGCAAGCGAACCACCAGCCTGGAGTCGATCGGTACGTCCAGGTCGATTTTCGGTCGTGCCGCTTCGAAGGCGATGTTTGCATCGGCCTCGGCGAAATACGGTTGCTGCGCGGTGGGCGACGACGAAGCATGACAGCCGTCACAGTAGGTGGTCAGAATGGGACCATGAACCAGGTTGGCAAAGTTCTGTACGGTCGCATTGGCAAAGCTTTTACTGGCGCCAGGCGGATTTAACGACGGTTCCCGAAGAACGATAGCGCGACCACCGCCAGCAGCAGCGCCGGCCCAGCCCTGAATCCAGGTCTCCATAATGTCAGAACAAGCCTGGGCCTCACTGAGCCAGCAGTTATGCCCAGTCCCAACCTTTGCTACCAGACGCGAGTCTGAGGGCTGAGCCAGGTCAGCAACGCCATTGGCTGCTTCGTAAGCCAGGTTTACGTCATCATGTCGCGCAAATAACGGTGTTTGGCCGAAACTTTCGTTGTGACAGCCGCCGCAGCGGTTGCTTAGCTGTACGTTATCCCAGAGGTTCAGTTTGAAGGCCTGAACATCTTCGGTCGCCGGTGGGGGGCCCTGATAGGTTACCGGCGGCGTGAGGCTGGTTACCGGATTGTCGACCGTTGCGGCACCGCCGCCACAAGCCGCCAATACTACGGTCGCGAAACCTGCGAGCAACATGCCGCGTAAAGCAGAAAAACCGCCCTTCGAATCCAGGGTCATGCCAATTCCTTTTGTACTTATCACTGTCATGTCTCCCTTATTGACCCATGCAGTAGACTGCGGCTTCCGCAAACGTCTGCTTCATGCTGTAGCTGCCGCCAGCCTGAAATGAGGCGACCATCTGATCAACCTGGCTACGGTCGGTGGCATCTTCCGGCCGGCGCAAACAAACGGCCCTGAACACTTTCTTTACCTGACAGGCGGCGAAGGCATCGCTATTACCCAGTTCTTCGCCCATCGTTTTGGCGCCATTGCCATTACCCGGACGAGCAGGATCCCAGCCAAGGAAGCGGTTCTGTCCTTCGCGCCAGTAATTCATCCAGCTGTCATCCGTGGTCTGATAGCCGCCAGGGAAGTTCTCTTCATTGTTAAAGTATTTCGGCTGCACAATGCCCGGTGTGTATTCGATACTGCCCGTGGTTTCATCAAAATTGTAATAGGCGTATGCACCTGCGAGCGGGTCCATGCCTGTGTGGCAGCCGATGCAACTATTCAGGAACAAGCGACTGTCGCCACCCGGGCTACGGCTCACGTCCTTGCGAATACGGTCGGGGATCAGGTTTGTGTCGTGTACCTGTTCCATGTCGTTACACAAATGATTTTTCATCGTGAAACGGAACATTGCGCGGTTCGTACCAGCGATGAAGAAAGCCTCTGCTGCTGCGCGTGTGGTCCAGATGCCAGCTGTAGCAGCGGGTGGCAGACCAGTTACAGAAGACTGTGTCGTCTGTACCAGGCCGGCTTGCATATCCAGACTTTGATTTTCAAGCTGCGCGTAATGATCGTTGTTGTTGTTCGAGTACGGCGGCAAGCCAAGGTTGCCTGCACCCATATAAAGGATGTCAGCGGCGTAACGTCCCTTTTTAGAAATAACAACGGGAA
>CAYUOY010000155.1:0-6085 GCA_964446495.1 uncultured Woeseiaceae bacterium
TACCTGGCTACGAACCAGGCGGTCGGGAGTTCGAATCTCTCCGGGCGCGCCATAATTCATAATGAAAACAAGCAGGTAGTTGTTATGCCATCTGCTTTTTTTCTGCCTTGTTTTCCGACTGTGCTGGATTTGTGCTAACCAGTCGGATCTCCGAGAGACTGTCCGCGTACTCCGCCAAATGCTCGACAGATAAATAAGCATACCGATGTACTATTTCATAGTCGGACCAGCCTCGAATGTGATCACCGGAGTTTCAGGAAGCGCCCGGTCGATATCTTCTGCTGCCAGGAACACTCCGCTCGTAGTAGTTAGGAGGCGCGTGTAATCGTTCTCGGCTACGCATTCCAGAAGAGGGAGCATAACGGCCGTGAAATACCCATCCCTCTCCCCTGAGAAAAAGTGCATTGTGTCGAACCCGCTCTCCTCCGAAGCTCCAGCGCTATATTGCGGGCTCGATTCATCACGTTGCCGGCACCACATGCAAGCTATAGTTTATTCTCCTCAGCGCCGACCAATAAAACGAAAGCTCTTGGCTGTCCCGGTCGGCCGGTGAAGCGGGGCGAGTTCCGAGCGATGGTCTTCACAGAAACGCCATACTGACTGCGAGCGAAGCAAGCCGTATTGTTGAAAAACGACGATCGATTCCCCGGGAATAAGGGATGGAGAGAATTCAAGCCACAGCTCTTGAGACACTGTGTATTCGTCTCCAAAGTCCACTACAAGCAGCTCCACAGCCCCCCCGGTCCAGCGTACTGCTGGAACTTCATAGGCCGCTGCAAGCCGCCCGGGCAGGGCGCCCTCATGAACATGGACGTCCTCGACAAAGGCGGCGCAGGCACGTTCAAAGTGCTCACGAAAACATTGTCGAGGTTGTAGCACCGGGAGCTGGTCTGGGTTGGTGACGTCCTGGTTTGCCATCCATGGAAACCAGCGAAACGAATCGAACACATGGATCTCTGACTTACCTTCGCCCGCTATGATCGCATTATTTTTCCGCATGCCATGAACGAGACACGCGGTTGCACCTCCTAAGAAGCAACCGAGTTCAACAACATGCCCGATACCTTTGATGTTCCGCCCAAGCCACGCGTAATATCTCATAGTGCTAGGCTGGATCATTGTGGGAATTCGCCACGCAGCGTCTGGCAGCACCTCCTCCAGCCATCCAACGTTACTAATCACAGCATCTCCCTCTTGCCGACGCAGTGCATTCCCTACGTGTTGCAAGAAGCCTGCGACACGTCGAGCTCGAGGACCCCCATCCCAATAGTACAGGGACAACGTCGCCTCAATTTCTCGAATGAGTATGGAGCGTATTTCATCGCTTTCATCCGAGAGAAACCATGCTAGCCGCTGTAGCACTGTCAATAACGGAGAGCCAGATGGGCTCAGGGTTCCGGGCTTGAGCTCCCCAGACAAAAGACTGCACGCCTCAAGCAGCTCGGACTCAGGTGGGCTTCGAATCTTCATGGCTTCCTATCCAATTGCCTGACTCTGTTCGCTCATCGGGTACCAAGTACATTCCCCGCATAACTCGCATGCGCTAGACTTGCCCAATGCAGCAGGCAGCAACTCAGTTCATTATCTTGACTCACGCACGCAGCGGTTCGAACTTGCTTGCCTTCGGCCTTAGAGAGCACGGCCAAATTTATGTTGGAGGAGAGTTCTTCAACGACCAAGCAGAGTACCGGAAAGGCGACGGAGTGGCAGCACACGGGATTGGGTATACAGAGGGATTTGATGGGGAAAAATTCCTGCGAGAGGGACTCTTTGAGTATCCGATGCCACATCACATCGCAGCCGCAGGATTCAAGCTGTTTTATAATCATGCGCGGAGTCCAAGAGCATCGACTGCATGGGAGTACCTGGCCCGAAGAAAGGACGTGCGCATCATAAGACTACTTCGCGAAAATCTATTCGCTTCATGGGTATCCCATGAAGTCGCTTTTCGAACCAATGTCTGGGTTGTGCCGCGAGTTCAACAACCGACAGCCACCCTGGCTCCGTTCCCAATTGCACCGGAACGCTGCCTTGACTTCTTTCAGGAGACTGAGCGCTATATAGAGATGACCCGCGAGACATTTCGGCACCACCCAACTTGCGAAGTGTCTTACGAACGCGAACTCTGTACCGACTATGCTCAAACGATGTCCAGAGTTTTTTGGTTCCTGGATGTAGAACCGCGTGAAGTGGTTCCACAGACGCAGTCCCAGGGTCGCCGTAGCCTGTCGGAACAGGTGAGCAACTATATGGATCTTGAGAGACGATTTCGCGGAACGAGATATGCACGTTTCTTCAAGTAGCCTCGCTGAAACGCGGCCACCCTTGATTCATGTGATATACATAGAGATTCGTTCGCTGTTCGCGTACTTTCGGGTTCAGATGCAGCGCAACGTCTGCATCGTAGGCGGACTCGGTGAACGATACACAGTTTCCCGCCCTGATTTTCCAGACAGGCACGTTGAGTTCGTGCTGCAAAATATAGGAGAGCCAGTAGTCATCCACTAATGCAAACTCGTCCTGGGCAAACTCGAACAACGCAACGGCGCGAAGGACAGAGCGCGAAATTAGACAGTTGTCGGCGTGAAGAAAGTGGACACGCTGAGGCGGATCGTACTCGTCGAAAAACCGAACGTTTGCATGCTCTCTCCACGTTCGGTCGGGATCCTCACCGTCGAGTTTATGAGGCAGGAACTTATGCCCCCGCACGCATAATACAACCTCATCGCCATACTGTCGCCGTGCATCCATGAAGTGCGAAATGTAATTCTCCTCTGGCAGAACATCGTCGTCACAAATCAGTAGAGTGTCACTTTTCATAAGCGCAGGCATTGCCAATCGAATGCTGCAGTAATAATTCTCAGTCGAGTGAATGCACTTGAGGTTGAGATTTCCTCCAAATCGACTCGCGATATCGTCAATTTCATCGCGCAGATCATAGTTGTTGTTCCAGACGATCACCTCGAAGGTCCCCTCGAAATCCTGACCTGCAAACCGGCTGAGAATGTCTGGAAGATACTGTGTGCGACGGTAGGAGCAGATGCACACAGTAACATCGAAGTTGCGAAACTCAGTACGTTGAGTATTCGGCGTTGGCAAGCTGCGATAGATCGCGGTATTCGCCAACGCAGTAACAAAGGCCTCACCGGTAATACTATCTCTTATCGGGTGCTGTGCGAGATATTTCTGCCCAAGTCGCAGGGCATTATCATCCTGCAACAGGCGCTCCGCATCCTCAAGTGTACGATAATACAGTGGGTACTCGCGGCCAAGGTACTCAACAGCGCCCCCTACCGGGTTCACGAGGACTGGAGTTGCCCGCGCAATGCACTCGACAATTGTCGTCACACTTACGGCATCAAAAAGGTTCAGGAAGACCACGCTCGTTGCGAGTAAGCGCTCATACTCTTCATTAGGCACGCGCGGAGTTACGGTTACCGATCCGTTGCGACGTAGCTGTGAGAGGTGTGGATTGTCGTCAGGCACGCATAGTAGAATCTTGTTGTACCGCGCAACGTGAAGATCATAGAAAGCCTGATAATTCCGTAGATACTTGCCAATCGAGAGGAGTCGCCTTTCACCTCTTAGATAGTCCTCAATGTCAAATCGTCCCTCATATGGCGGCGCTGGGTATATTACCCTATTTACTGGCACGCCAACGTTCCATGACTCAAGGAAGTCGGTTACATAGCTGGACAGAGTCCATAAACCGAGACAGTTGCCAATGCTCTCTTTCCACGCGGGAAGCTGAATGAGTCGATAGAGGTCTGGGTATGCGTAGCTGGTCTTGGGTACTTGGTGAACGAAGCCAACCCATGGTTCGGTGATCGTTTCATTATTAAAGAAAACCTGCTCGACGGCGGTCAGTAGCCGTACACCGTCGGGAACATGAAACTCATTAGTGATCATGCACACCACCCATTCCCAGCCACCGCAATGATGATCCCAGGACACCGGGTCAACTACATGTAGTTTTCGCGTGAGAGATGGGACTCCCGGACGCAGTTTGTCTTGTACTATGGTTGATAGCATTCTAGTTTGTTCCTTGACCTCGACGCTAACGATTACAGAAGCACCATCCCCCGCTGAAGTCGATATGAGCATCCGACTGACTGATCACTATGGCATGGGCTTATGTACCGGAGCGACTATTCCGGCGTGAATCAGCCCGTTGACGTATTCCACAGTTCGACCAGGCGAAAATCCTAGAACCTCGGCTGCTCGCTGCACTGTCACAGCAGTGGCGGAATGCAACTCTTGGGCAAGAGCTTCATCGATCCGGAAGATCGCTGGCCATGCTGGATCCAGGAGCCGGTGAAAACCCTCACCTATACTGACGAATTCTGCGGACGCTCGTACCGTCGATCGAACGGTGATCGACGGTGCAGTATTGCTTACATACGACTCAATTGGGAACCGGTAGAAGTCATATCCTCTTTCTAGATCAGGCAGAGTAACCTGAATTCCGGGCACCGGCCTGTTAGGACCAGCTGAGTAGTCACGCCTGCTGCCTAACAGCGCTGGCGCCGCACTGGGCGGCGCCCCTGTGCGATCACAGGTTACAATATCTACGACTTTATCAAGGAATCGAGGGTAGTCATAAGAATCACACGCGTGCTGGCGCGCCGCACTTCCATACCGCCGTCGCATTTCGCGATCACGTAGAAGCTGTTCCGCAGCGTCAATCATTCTCTGCCAGTCCACTCGGATTCCTGAGTCCGTCGTCCACGTAGGAACAAGAATACCCGTTTTTCCGTCTATTACAGTATCTTTCAAGCCTCCATACGCAGATCCGACTACTGGGGTTTCGCAGGCCATTGCTTCGATCGGTACAAAACCGAAATTCTCATCGATCGTAGTAGTCGGGTGAACAAGAATGTCCATAGCTGAGTACAATGCTGCCAGGGTGGCATCATCTTTCTGGGAGCCTGACAGGAACAATATATCACTGGAGAGAGAGAGGCGTTCTTTGATGGACTGCAGGATCGAAGAATACTCGTTTCCAACATAGTTCAGGACTGGGTAGTTGCGATAGTGGTCGCCCACCACGATTCCGCAAACGCGTCTGGGTGATAGCCGGTCACGAAGCTCAGCAAGCATCTCCAGAAACCGATGAGCATTTTTCTGAGCAATCAGCCGGCCCACGAATCCAACGACCAAGGTCTTGTGGTCCTCAATCACGTCTCGGTGAATTGGATGAAACACATTGCAATCGACCGGGAGAGGGACCACCACTGTGTGGGGAGCGCTGTCTCCGGCGAGCCGCTCAATGATATCTCTATCGGATCGGCAGCTAGCGATCAGGCTGTCTCTTGGGCGGATGTTCGGCAGCCAATTGGCTAGCTGGCGATGATCCAAGACCGCGCCGCCGTTGAGTAAGCTGATGACACGGAATGGGGCATCGGATTGCCGCTCCCAGAGGCTACGGCAATTGAAGTTTATCGCGACGTCCACGGACAAGGTTGAAGCAAACGCTTCTTCCGTGAAGGTCACAACGTTTTTGAATGCTTGGTGGAGCGCGCGGGCATAGAAACCATGAACTCGACGAATGCTGGGAAGCGGGTGAGGATTCGCTGCAATGGCAACTACAGGTCGAGTGCGAGCAGCCTGACGCCGGAAACGGATCACCGAGTTGTCCTTATTAAAGTAATGCAACGGGACACTCAGCCTCGCGTTGCAGCGTGCCGAGTTAGCTCCCGAAGTTGTGAGCGGAGATCGTCGCTTACACTCATGACCCTGCCTCCTCGGGTCCTGGGAGTCCTTCCGGGGAAGTGCCGAGAAGACCGCGACTTCTTAACAGCTCGATAATCTCTAGACCAAGGTTCTCCCCGACCAGGCTCTGTGCAACTCCAAAGCCGCCAATCTCGCCAGGGCCTGGCCGACCCGGAAGATCCACTCCGGGTATTCGCCGACGCAGCAGCTCGACAATCTCTAGACCAAGGCTCTCTCCGACCAGGCTCTGTGCAACTCCAAAGCCGCCAACCTCGCCAGGGCCTGGCCGACCCGGAAGATCCATTCCGGGTATTCGCTGACGCAGCAGCTCGACAATCTCTAGACCAAGGCTCTCTCCGACCAGGCTCTGTGC
>CAYUOY010000155.1:6185-9348 GCA_964446495.1 uncultured Woeseiaceae bacterium
AACTCCAAAGCCGCCAACCTCGCCAGGGCCTGCGATATTCTCTCCACGATCTAGGAGTTGCACCATCTCCCGTACGAATTTACGAGCCAGCACATCTAGCCCAGCCTTCTCAGCGTTTGCAGAAGATAATCCTGCCGCTTCAAGCGCCAGGTCCAATTCCTGGATAATCTGATCACGTAGCGTCATATCTTTGATCTCCCTTCTGATGAATAGGATCTCTTGTAATTAAGGTGGAGGATTGAGTCAAAACTCACCAATCGATGTGTGGAACCACTCACGAGCAAGTACTCGTGTCGATAATCTCGACGATGCGTTGCTGGTCGACTGCACGAACGTTGCTATGGGTTGGCAACAGTAGAACTTCCCGACACAATCGATCCGCAACTGCACAACCGACTGGATCGACATGGAACGGATATGCGCCTTTCGCATAACACGGCTGTAGATGCATCGGTGCGAATCCAGCTCGTGTTTCGAATCCATTTTCTGCCAACGCATATCGAACTGCCGCGCGGCGATCCGTACGTATCCAGTAGTGCCACCAACAATGCTCGGAATCCCCTTCGAGCCTTAGTGTCGAACCGGCTGTCTTGACATTGACGTGCGAGAACAGCTCGTCGTACCGCCGTGCTACTGCCTGGCGGTTACCCAGCAGTTCTTCGAGTCGGCGCAATTGAGCCAGTCCTAGCGCAGCAGACAGAGCGGGGAGGCGCATGCTGTATCCGAGATCTTGGTGCCAGAAATGCCTGTCGGGACTGATGCAGTAGTGTCGATAGGATGATACTCTGCCAGCAAGCTCCTCGTCATTGGTGGTGATCATGCCACCCTCACCCGTGACCATCACCTTATTGCCATAGAAACCAAAAGCCGCTGCGTCGCCGAGCGCACCGCAGGGCACGCCTCGCCATCGTGCTCCGTGCGCTTCAGCGGCATCTTCGAGAAGTGTTACGCTATGCGTTGTACATAGTTCGCGAAGTGGTTCCATCTCACAAGGATGGCCATAGAGGTGTACGCAGATCACCGCCTTAGTGCGCGGTGTAATACACCGAGCAACACTGTTGGCGTTAACGTTCAACGTGTCCGCGTCACAATCGGCGAACACGGGAACGGCACCAATATGCGACACAACTCCGGCTGTCGCAATCATCGTAAACGTCGGTACGACTACTTCATCGCCAGGGCCAATGCCAAGGGAGCGGAGAAGCAACAGCAGAGCTGACCCTCCGCTGTTGCATGCGATTGCCCGAGTCACACCGATCCGTCGTGCGAAATCCGACTCAAACTCGCGGATGATCGGCGCGTTCCCAGACACCCATCCAGAAGCGATCGTCTTGGCCACAAGATCGCGCTCAGCTTGGCTAATGTTCGGAACCCCGATGGGCAGCACGCGATCACCATAGAGTATAGGCTCGATCTCTGGCTCCCATGGGGACTCCCCAGATTCAGCCAATAAAAATCGTTCAGGGCCTGGACTTGCCTCAGCCTGCTCTTCGACTTCGCAGTCTTCGTCTCTCATGGATTCCACTCGATTCATATCGAGCAACTCACCTGCGTTGATATTGATGTCAGGTTCGCTGCGTGTAAGCGTTCATAATGTTGTCTCGTAGAACTCTCAGAAGATATCCTTCAATCAGGATATTGATACCCATCGGATAATTCTTTTGAGCCCGCTTATAAGCACCATGTTAATTATGGTAGGAACGTTCGTGCAGATGCATGAACCATCGGGTCCAGTCAAAAACTTGTCAAGATCTAGATCCAAAGATCTACACGTGAACTGCAGCTTACGGAGAATTGACGTGCTGAGACTTTCTCTTGCGTGGGCTAGCTGAACTATGCGGTACCGAGCTACTGCAAACAGGCAGCTCGCCGACAAATCGCTGCGGCTTCCGCTCGATGATGTGCTCCCAGCTTTTCAAGGAGATGATGGACGTGATTCTTTGTCGTAGAGACGGTGATATTCAGACGTGTCGCTATCTGCTTATTTGATAATCCGTCGGCGACTAATTCGGCCACCTCTACCTCCCTCGGTGTGAGGTGCTCAACCGCGCCATTTTGATTTGATGCTCTGGCGAGAGCGTTGACCTTGTGCAACAGCAGCGCCGCGATTCGCCCGGTACACGCAAGTTCGCCGCTTACAGCACTATGGACAGTGCTCACTAGTTCCTCAATTGAGCCTTCTCTGCAAACAAATCCGGCGACTCCGGCCTCTGCGCATTGCCCGATTTCATTCGCGCTTTCCGAGATACAGAGTGCTATGATTTTGATGTCTGGCCAGTCGGAGTGGATCCTACGGCACATGAAATAAGCCTGTGGCATGCCCATGTCCAGCAGCACTGTCGACTGAGCGCGGGCCGGTATTTGATTCAGTAATTCCTGCTCGTTGCGCGCAGTAGCGGCAACTTTGAGGCGGCCGTCATTGGCCAGAACTAATGACACTGCTTGTCTAAAGAGACAGACGTCGGATGCGATGATAACGGCGCTCATTCAATCTACACACTCCCTGTGACGCAAATCCGCGATGACTTGAAAAAGTACTCGACGCTGATCGTTGAAGCCTTATCGAGATGCTTGCGCGGACGATTTTGGTTCGTGCCAGTCCCAAATTCCTTTATAGCCTATGCACTCTTGAAAATCACTGTCGATTTTCGAATGCTGCTTAAAAATAACATCAGCCAAGAATGCTGTCGAGTACTGTGCGGGAGTTTTGCGGGGATTGGTTGTGCCCGGTCGTGCATTGTGGTGCATATTGGGCAACGGGCGTCCGGTACTAGGTTAATAAAAACATTTAGTTATAACCGTGCTGGCTGGCTACGAACCAGGCGGTCGGGAGTTCGAGCAGAGGAGCGCGCAGCGTGACGACAGACGCCAAAGGCGCCCCGCAGGGGTGACGAGCGTAGTGAGGAATCAATCTCTCCGGGCGCGCCATTTTTCAATAACTTACATCACCTGTAAGTAAGCCAATCCACCAGTTGTGTCATAGGTTGTTACTGGCTCGCATACCCACTGCCCGAAAGGGATGGCATCCATCACAAATAGATCGTAGTGATGCAAATAGATGTCAAGTTATGCCTTATATATACGGCAAACCTCAGCATCCATTATTTTTAGATGTAAAGTTCTCGCATGAAACTTCATGTCCTGAATGATCTGCATATCGAAT